>CAZTML010000004.1:29668-32849 GCA_964614935.1 uncultured Clostridia bacterium
AATTTAATATTGACAACACAATTAGGAATTATAGAGAAACTAAAGAATCTATTAAAATAACAGATGATGATAAACAAAGACGAGAATTAGAGGAAAAGAATAAAAGGCGAGATGAAGCATTAAAAGGTATGCGTAAGGAAATAAGACAAGAAGCAAAAGAAAGAAAGAATGATTACAAATAGTTTAAAGCGCTTCAGTTTTGTTATTATATAAAATTGATTGTCACTCTGAACTTAAAGAAAGATGAATTCTTTATTAGTTTAGGATGACAATTTTTTTGTCTTAAAATTAATTATGAATGAGACTGGGATTGTCTATTGCAGAATTTGGCCATATACAATATAATTAGTTGATAAAGAGATGAAAGGATTATCTAATTATGATTAATATTAAGATAAAAGAAGTGGCTGAAATTTTAAATGCAGAATGTACAGCCCCTGATTTAGACAAACATATAGAAGGGATAAGTATAGATTCAAGAAATGTTGCAAAAAACAGTCTTTTCATACCTATAAAAGGAATGACCGTAAACGGTCATAACTTTGTAAGAGATGCTATAAAAAACGGTATAGGAGCCAGCTTGTGGAATAAGGATGAACCAAATCCACCAGGCGAAATCCCTCTTATATTTGTCGATGATACTGTTAAAGGACTTCAGAAACTTTCTAAACATTATAGAAATACGCTGAAAACAAAAATAGTAGGTATAACAGGTAGCAACGGAAAAACATCAACAAAGGACATAACTGCTGCCATTTTGTCTCAAAAGTTTAAAACACAAAAAACTATGGGCAACTTTAATACAGAAATTGGAGTACCATACACACTTCTCAATTTAGATGAAGACTGCCAAGTTGCAGTTATTGAAATGGGCATGGAAAGGAAGGGGGAAATCGAGTTTTTAACTAACTTAGTACAACCAGACATTGGAATATTAACAAGTGTTGGATTAGTGCACATAGATAATTTTCCTTCCATCGAAGAAATAGCTAAGGCAAAACTAGAAATAGTTAGGGGTATAAAAGACGGTGGCTTATTTATTTATTTCGGTGATGATGATTTAATTGAAGAAACTGTAAATAATACTGAAATTAAAGAAGGTATAGGCAAAAAAACTTTTGGATTAAATAAAAATAATTCGATTTGGCTGAAGGAATTTAAGCAAGATTTAAATGGAATTAAAATTAAGGTAAGTGATGAATCTTTTGATGAAATGTCTATTGATATTTTAGGCAAGCACCAGGCCCTAAATTCTATGGCTGCGATTTTGGCTGCTCAAGACCTTGGCATGAATTCAGAAGAAATTCGTCTAGGACTTTTAAAAATTGAAAAAACAGGCCTTAGAAATGAAGTTATAAGAGTAAACAAGTGCAATATTTTAAATGATTGCTATAAATCTAATCCTGTAAGCATTAAGGCTGCTTTGGAAATTTTCGAATTATTTCAATCTAAAAAGAAAGTTGTTGTATTGGGAGACATGTTGGGCTATAGGGAAATGAGCTATGACATGCATTACAATGTAGGAAAAGATTTATCAAAACATAATATTGATGAATTGGTTACCATAGGCCAAGAAGCTAAAATTATGGCAAAAAGTGCAAGAGAAAATACAAGTATCGACAATGTAATTGAATTTGATACAAAAGAAAAAGCTGCTGTATATTTAAAGAAATACCTGAAGGAAGACTGCACAATTTTAGTCAAAGGATCAAGGTTTTTAGAACTTGAATATATAGCAAATAAATTAGTGGAGTGGGAAAATGAATAAAATAAAGTTAGCTATAATGTTCGGAGGAAAATCAGGAGAATATTCTGTTTCATTGCATTCAGCAGCAGCAATTATAAGAAATGTCCCTCAAGACCTATATGAAACTACCCTAGTTGGAATTACCACAGAAGGAAAGTGGCTTCATTACGAAGGCAGCCCAGATAAAATACATGATGATACTTGGCACGAGGGTGATTTAAGTCCACTTCTTTTAGCTATGGATTTTAAAGGGTTGATTAAGTTTAACGAAAGGGATAAAACTTTTGAAAAGATTCAGATAGATTGCATTTTCCCTGTTCTTCATGGTAGAAACGGTGAAGACGGTACAATCCAGGGAATGTGTCAGATGGCCGGAATCCCCTTTGTAGGCTGTGATATGACATCATCAGCTGTTTCCATGGACAAAGAATATACACATATGCTATGTGAAATGGCAGGAATTAAAACTGCTCCTTTTGTTTCGGCAGTAAATCATAAAAGTTTAAATATAAAACATTTATATGATAAAGCTATTGAGAAATTGTCTTTACCTATGTTCATAAAACCTGCCAACTCTGGTTCTTCTCTAGGTATAAGTAAGGTTAGAAACTATGATGAATTTGAAAATGGCCTAATGGAAGCCTTTGAACATGATAAGAAAGTTGTTATCGAGTCTATGATTCCTGGATTTGAAATAGGCTGTGCTGTTGTAGGTAATGATGAACTTATAATAGGTGAGGTTGATGAAATAGATACAAAAAATGATTTCTTTGATTACGTTGAAAAGTACTCTCAACACAATTCTAAAATCTACTGCCCTGCAAGAATAAGTGACGACTTAAAGGCTAAGGCTAAAGAGGTTGCAGCAAGAACATATAAAGTTTTAGGATGTAGTGGAATGGCGAGAGTTGATATGTTTGTAACACCGGAAAATGAAATATATTTAAATGAAATTAATACTATTCCCGGCCTTACAGATTTAAGCAGATATCCTTCAATGCTTAGAAAGGTTGGAATTGAATACAAGGATTTGATAATAAGACTGGTAGAACTGGCAATGGAAGATGGAAGATAAATAACATTGAACGATGAAAACAGTAAATATGATTAAAGGGATTTATGCTAAAGGCACAGATCCTTTTTATTTATCTTTTTTAATATTGATTTGTTCTTGGGCTGCTGCTGTTAAAATTGTTTGCCCTATATTATTTATAAATTTTCCGAGTATAAATTGATCTTTAGATTCAATATCATCTATTAATAAAATACCAATCAAGGTTGACAAGAGTATAAACTGTTTGGGGGGTAGCGATGTTATGGATATAATTAGCGTTTGGTATGTAGATAATGGATTTTTTTTCTCGATTTTGTCTTCAGGGCTGTCATCTATATTTAATTTTCTTATTATACCTTCAAATATGAGACTGTCTTTGT
>CAZTML010000005.1:0-30436 GCA_964614935.1 uncultured Clostridia bacterium
ACCCCATTTATCAGAGTTTTATTTCTGAGAAATGGTTGGTAGGTCATTCGCAACGTAAATTAGTGAATTTTACCTACAAACTTGTGTGAAACCACATATTTTTTTGTGTATATACATATTATAATTGTAAATTCATAATAAACAGGTTATAATAAACTAAATATTGGAATTAAAATAGGAGGTAAATATGTCAGTTAAGATATTTAATGAAAATGGAAATATAGTCATAGACGACCAGGCTATAGCAACTATTGCCGGTTTAGCTGCAATGGAATGTTACGGTGTTGTGGGCATGGCTTCCAGAAGTGCAACTCAGGGCTTTTTTGAACTGCTGAAAAAAGAACAACTAACTAAAGGTATAAAAGTTTCAGCAACTGAAGATAAAATAAATATTGATGTATATATAGTATTACAATATGGAGTAAAAATATCAGTAGTTGCAGAAAATGTAATTTCCAGAATAAAATACAGCGTTGAAACTTTTACCGGAGTAGACGTGGAGGATGTAAATATTTTTGTACAGGGTGTAAGAGTACAAAAATAAGAGGAGGCTAAAATGAAAATGAAGTACATAGATAATGTTACATTTAAAAGAATGCTTACAGGAGCTGCTGTAAACCTGGAAAATAACAAGACAATAGTGGATTCTTTAAATGTATTCCCTGTACCTGACGGAGATACAGGAACTAATATGAATCTAACGGTACAGGCTGCTATTAAGGAAATAAATAGTCTTTCAGAAAGTACAATTACTGCCCTAGCAGATGCAGCTGCCAACGGTTCTCTTATGGGAGCAAGAGGAAATTCAGGTGTAATATTGTCGCAGCTTTTTAGAGGAATGTCTAAAGGACTCAAGGGAGCTAAGCAAATTGATTGTAAAATTATTGCCGAATCCTTTAAATCAGCATCAGATACTGCTTATAAGGCGGTTATGAGACCCGTTGAAGGAACCATATTAACAGTTGCAAGAGAAACCGCTGAAAAGGCAATGGCTACATATGTTGAATATGAAGATGTCGTATCTTTTATAGAGAGCCTTATTATCCAGGCAAAAGATACTTTAAGCCGTACTCCTGAAATGCTGGCTGTTTTAAAACAGGCAGATGTTGTAGATGCAGGAGGTAAAGGGTTAATATTTCTTTTGGAAGGTGGTTTGCTAGCATTAAAAGGATTAGAAATTAAGCAAGAAAAAGTAGAAAATGAAGTTATTGATACTGCAGTTGAACTTGAAGAGTTTACTAGTGAAGATGAAATTATATATGCTTATTGCACAGAGTTTATAATTAAAAATCCTAAAAAAACAGCTGAAGAATTCCTATCTAGAATTTATGACAAGGGTGATTCCATAGTTACTGTCGGAAATGAAAATATAATAAAAACTCATATACACACCAATAATCCAGGTCAAATATTGGCAATGGCAGTTAGGGTAGGTGAACTTACAAACATTAAAATAGATAATATGAAGGAACAATTTAGAGAAAGGTTAAAAGATAATAAAAAGAAAAATCATGTGAAGAAGAAGTACGGTTTTGTTTCCATAGGAATGGGTCAAGGAATAGAAAAAGTATTTACTGATTTAAATGTTGATGTTTTTGTGTCTGGCGGTCAGACCATGAATCCAAGCACTGAAGATATTTTAGAAGCTGCAAATAAAATTAATGCAGACCACATAATTATTTTGCCTAACAATTCAAACATAATATTGGCTGCAACACAAGCAAAAGAAATATCTGACAAAGACCTTCATGTAGTCCCAAGTAAGACTATACCACAAGGGATTACAGCATTGATTGCATTTAAAGAAGATAGTGATGTAGAAGAAAATATAGAGGCAATGACTGAGGCTGTAAAGGAAGTAAAAACAGGCCAGGTAACTTATGCAGTAAGAGATACCTCATTTAATGGATTAGATATTAAAAAAGATGAGATTATTGCATTGTTTGACGGTAATATTGTTAATCACGGTGAAAATCCTGAAGATGAAGCAATTAAGCTAATAAGCCAAATGGTAGATGAGGACTCTTTCTTAGTGACTCTCTTTTATGGAGACAATGTTAGTAAAGATACTGCAGAAGCCCTTAAGTCGAGAATTGAAGAGGTTGCAGAAGACTGCGATATAGAAATAATTTACGGAGGACAGCCTCTTTATTACTATATAATATCTGTAGAATAAAGAACAATTTTGTCATTCTGAACCGCAGGTGAAGAATCTCATGTTTATAAAGGTGATATATGATTGATACTGATATCCAATTTTTAAAAGGAGTAGGACCAAGCAGAGCTTCTAAATTACAAAAGATAAATATATTTACCATTGAAGATCTGTTAAATTATTTTCCTCTTAAATATGAAGACAGAAGAAGAGTTACAAGCATTAATGAAATTTATGAACAAGGTAAATACCTTTTAAATATTAAGATTTTTGAAAAGCCAAAACTTTCAAGAATCAAAAAAAGATTGACTATGATTAAAGCAATATGTAAGGATAGCACAGGTTTTATCACTCTTACATTTTTCAATCAGGATTTTTTAATGGACAAGTTAATAGTAGGTGAATCTTACTATGTTTTTGGAAGTGTAAAGATTGCTTACGGTAAACTAGAGATTACAAATCCTGAAATCGAATTTGCAAATAAAGACTGGAAAGCTAAGAGAATTATGCCTATATACGGTCTTACATATGGCTTGTCAAATAATGAAATTACTAAGTTAGTTAAAACTGCTTTAGAAACATATTATGAAAGAATTCAAAATATATTGCCAGACCATATAATAAAGAATTATGGACTTACTTCAAAGCGGGATGCAGTAAAAAATCTTCACTTTCCAGGTGACGGCAAAAAATATTCATTGGCTAAGAGAACTATCGCATTTGAAAAACTATTGATAATGCAGCTTGGCCTTTTTAACATTAAAAATAATATTATTAACCAGCCAAGTGAAGTTAAAATAAAGAGAAATGATTTGTCAGAAGACCTTCTTAAAACTTTGCCTTACAAACTTACAAATGCTCAACTTAGAGTTATTGAAGAAATTAAAGACGATGTAAAAAGTCAAAAAACTATGAACAGACTTATTCAAGGAGATGTAGGGTCAGGAAAGACGATTGTTGCTGTTTATGCAATGTTAATGGCTGTAAACTCAGGTTATCAGGCATCTATGATGGCACCAACTGAAATATTGGCTATGCAGCATTACGAAACAATAAAAGAATTTATAAATTATGCAAACTTATCTGTCAACTTAGAACTCTTAACCGGTTCCGTAAAGACAAAGGATAAGGAAGAAATTCTTAAAAGGCTTAAAGATGGTGAAATCGACATAATAGTTGGAACTCATGCTCTCATAGAAGATAATGTAGAATTTAACAATATAGGGATTGTAGTTACCGATGAACAGCACCGTTTTGGAGTTAGACAGAGAGCAAAGCTTTCAAATAAGGGCAAAAACCCTCACATTCTCATAATGACTGCAACACCTATTCCTAGGACCTTAGCACTTATGATTTACGGAGACTTGGATATTTCATTGATTGATGAAATGCCTCCAGGAAGACAAAAGGTTATTACAGATATTTTAGGTGGAAAAGATAAAGAAAAAGCTTATGATTTTATAAAAGGTCAATTAGACCAGGGAAGGCAAGCTTATATTGTGGCACCCTTAGTGGAAGAATCAGAAAACTTAGATTTAAATTCTGCTACTGAAGTTTTTAACTACTTAAAATCTACTCATTTTGCTGGACACAAACTAGGTCTTTTGCACGGAAAGATGACCAACAGTGATAAAGAAGAAGTTATAAATAAGTTTTATAAGGGTAAAATAAATTTACTTATTTCTACTACGGTTATTGAAGTTGGTGTTAATGTTCCAAATGCAGTTGTAATGCTTGTTTTAAACTCAGAAAGATTCGGCCTTGCCCAGCTTCATCAATTAAGAGGCCGAGTTGGTAGAGGCAAACACCAATCTTACTGTATTTTAGTTAATGAAAGTAAAAGCAAAAAGTCAAAAGATAGGATGAATATATTAAAAAGAACAAACAATGGTTTTATAATAGCAGAAGAAGATTTAAAAATAAGAGGTCCTGGAGACTTCTTCGGGGTAAGACAACATGGATTGTCAAAATTTGAAATACAAAATATAGTTAATAATGTTGAAACTGTTCAAGAAGTACAGCTTTTATCAAAGAAAATTATGACTGAAAACCCCACCTTAAAAGGTGAAGATTATAATAATTTAAAAAAAGAAATTTTGAACTTATTTAAAGATGAAACTATAGTATTTAATTGACACACAGTGTCATTTTTATGAAAAAACAAGGGCATAGCCCTCGTCATTGCTATGAATAAGCTGCGAAGCGGCGTGTCATTCTGAATCGCAGGTGAAGAATCTCAGAAAAAATAATCTGGGAAATGGGGTTTGGCATCTTTCGCTAATGCCCAGTATGACGATTATAAGATATTCGCTAACAAAAGAGGAAATGATGAGAATAATATCAGGAATGAACAAAGGAAAAAGACTATATGCTCCAGAAGGAGACAAGGTAAGACCTACAAGTGATAAAATCAAAGAGTCCATTTTTAATATAATTGGACCTCTTAATGAAGATGCTAAAGTTTTAGAATTATTTGCAGGCTCAGGTGGAGTCGGAATTGAATTTTTAGCAAGAGGGGCAAAACACTGCACCTTTGTTGATAAGTCTCGGAAGTCTCTAAACTATATAAAAAAGAATTTGGATTTATGTAACTTTAAGGAAAGGGCAAAAATCATAATGGGCGATTATGAAAAAGCAGTAGTGGATTTATCTAAAAACGGAGAGAAATTCGATTATATTTTTGCAGACCCACCCTATGACTTAAATTTAAGCAATTCTATTTTTAATAAAGTAATTGAATTAGATATTTTGAAATTTGGGGGTCTTCTTATTATAGAAAGCGATAAATCAGAAAAAACAATTGATAATACTTACACAAGTGTGGTAGAATTAAAAGAAAAAATATATGGAAGAACAAGAATAAGCTTGATAAGACATTTGGAGGCATAATGAAAGTATTGTACACTGGGAGTTTCGACCCAATAACTAAGGGACACCTTGATATCATTCAAAGGATATCATGTAAGTTTGACGAAGTGGTAGTGGCGGTATTTAACAATCAATTAAAAAACTATTGGTTTTCAATTGAAGAAAGATGTGACATGGTAAGGGGTGCAGTAAGTCATTTAGAAAATGTACAAGTTGATTTTGCTGAAGGTTTGGTAGTTGACTATTGCGTTAAAAATGATATTAATATAATAGTAAGGGGCTTAAGGGCTGTATCAGATTATGAATATGAACTGCAAATATCAAGTATAAATAAGCATTTAAATAAAAAGTTAGAAACATTATTTTTGGTTGCATCATCGGAATACTCTTTTTTAAGTTCTAGCATAGTTAAGGATGTAGCAGAAAATGAAGGAAAATTTGAAGATTTAGTTCCTAAAAATGTTGCAGAAGAAATACATAAAAAACTCGGGAGGAAATAAATGGATATATTAAATTTATTAGAAAGAATTGAGGATATTATTGAAGATTCCTCTAAATTTCCCTTATCAAGCAAGGTTATGATTGATAAAGAAGAAATTCTAGAAGTAATAAATGAAATAAGATTAAAACTACCTGATGAAATAAACAGAGCTTCCTGGGTTGCTAAAGAAAGACAACGAATTTTATCTGAAGCTCAAGGGGAAGCAGATGAATTAATACATAAGGTTCAGGCTCAACAAAAACATTTAATTGAAGAAAATGAAATAACTAGACTAGCTCAAAAACAGGCAAATCAACTTTTGCATGAAGCTGAAGAAAAAGCAAATGAGATGAAAGAAGGAGCATACAATTACAGCGATGAAATATTGTCCAAGCTCCAAGACAGAATAAGAGAGATAAACCAAATAATAGAAGACAACAGAGAAGTACTAAAAAACATGTAAGAAAAGAGAAAAGTTTAAAACCAGATAGCTATCGTAGTTATCTGGTTTTTTGAGGGTATAGGGGTATCGCTAGTTGTTTTCTGTATTTTCGAGGACTTGTTTTCTGTACTTGTCCATCATTTCTGAGAAAAGGTCACCTGTTGTTGGTGGAGTATAGGTGACTGTGTTGGCACCTGCTTTTATAGTTTCTAGTATGGATTCAGATGTAGGGCCACCTGTTGCTATAATCGGGAAATTAGGATGTTTTTCACGTATTTGTTTAACGATTTTTACAGTGTTTGCTCCACCGGATACGTTGAAAATAGATGCGCCAGCCTTTATTCTTGCCTCAAAGTCTTCCATTTCAGATACAATTGTAATAATAATTGGTATATCTAAGCGTTCTTTCATTTCAGATATAAGTTGATTTTTAGTTGGTGCATTTAATACTACACCATAAGCTCCCATTAATTCAGCACTTAAAGCTATATCAACAGACCTTTGTCCTGTTGTAGTGCCTCCTCCTACACCTACAAACACTGGTGCTGAAGACAATTCAATTATCGCCTGATTAATTGCTATTTGAGGAGTAAAGGGGTATACTGCTATTACACCATCAGCATTATGATTTTTTATAATAGCTAAGTCAGTTGTATAGATTAAAGACTTAAGCCTTTTACCGAATATATTGATACCACTGGCACTATAAACTTCATTAGGCATTTGTATAGGTTTCTTTTTAAGGACTGATTCTATAGTTGGTATAAATTTTTTATCTTTAACTTCTGTATTTGTTTTTACAGCCTCGCTGTAATTATCTATTATGATTTCTACATTATTGTTCATAGTTTATCCTCCTTTATTTATCATTGTTATTATACTATTTTCGAATATATAATACAATTAAATAAAAAAATATCTATGCAAATTTCTAGTAAAAGGATATAATGTAAAAGTCAGTATTATTGGAGGTTGTATAGTGATTACATTTAAAAAATTAAATTTTTTGGGTACTGTAAATTTGGAAACTGAAAGATTTATTCTTAGAAGATTTAATATGTCTGACGCCCGGGATATATATTCAAATTGGTTGAGCGACAAGGATTCAGCAAGATATAATGCCTGGAAAGTTCACTCATCTCTTGAAGTTACAAAAGAATACCTATCTGAATGGATAGATTCATATAAGAGAGATAATTATTATCATTGGGCTATTGAGGACAAAAATACTGAAGAAGTAATCGGATCTATTACAGTATCAAATATAAAAACAAGAAAAAGATACTGTGAAATAGGCTATAGCATAGCAAAGAAATTGTGGAATCAAGGTATTGCTACAGAAGTATTAATACGTGTACTTAAATTTTTAACTGAGGAAGTTGGTATTAAAACTGTGGGTGCCATGCATGATGTAAGAAACCATGCATCAGGCAAGGTTATGAAAAAGGCAGGCATGAAATATGTAAAAAATACAACACAAATTTTTCTAAACTCTAGCAATTTCATTATGAAATGTAGTGTTTACGAATACAAAATATAGGGTATATTATATAAGGAAGGCTGAAGGCTAAAGATTTACAAGATTATACAAATATTCAAAAAAAATTAATTAATCTTGCTTTTGAAATGTTTTATGATATAATATAGTGGTTAATTATGAAAATCATTGAATCGTCAATATTTACTGTTTTACATACAATAACTTAAGATAAGAAAAGATAACGGAGGGCTACATGAGCGCAAAAATATTAAATAAGGATAAAAACCTAGTAACATTGGAGTTTACAGTACCTCAAGATGAATTCGAGAAGGCTGTGAATAAAGCATATTTAAAAGTAAAGAATAATATAAATATTCAGGGATTCAGAAAAGGTAAGGCTCCAAGACATATTATAGAAAGATATTATGGCAAGAGCATTTTTTATGATGACGCTTTGGATTTCGCTGTTCAAGATGCATATCCTGTTGCTGTCAACGAACTAGATTTAAATGTAGTAGACAGCCCAAAAATCGACATTGAAAAGTTTGAAGAAGGGGAAGACCTAATATTTAAAGCTGAAGTTGAAGTAATGCCAGAAGTTGAGTTGCCTGAATACAAAGGTGTTGAAGTTGTAAAAACTGAAATAAAAGTATCAGAAGAAGATGTAGAAAGAGAATTGGAAGCTGTTCAAGAGAAAAATGCCAGAATAGTTGAAGTTGAGGACAGACCCGTTCAAAAGGGAGATTTTCTAACTATTGATTATGCAGGTTTTGTAGGTGAAGAACAATTTGAAGGTGGAACAGCAGAAAATCAATCCCTTGAAATTGGTTCAAACACATTTATTCCAGGATTTGAAGAACAGTTAATCGGTAAAAACAAGGACGAAGAAGTTCAAGTTAATGTTACCTTCCCTGAGGAATACCAAGCAGAAGATTTACAAGGCAAGGATGCAGTGTTTAATGTTAAAATACATGAAATAAAAGCAAAAGAGCTTCCTGAACTGGATGATGAATTTGCAAAAGATGTAAGCGAATTTGACACTTTGGAAGAATTAAAAGCAGATACAAGAAAAGTAATGGAACAAAGAGCAGCTGACCAAGTGAAAATTGCAAATGACAACAATGTAGTAACAAAAGTTGTAAATGACACTACTTTAGACATTCCTGAAGCTTTAATCCAAAGAGAAATTGATTATCTTGCTAATACTTACGAACAACAATTCCGTCAGCAAGGTTTTACTGGTCCTGAATATGATGATTTAATAAATAACTTTGTTCAACAATACAAAGAAGGTGCAAGGGACCAAGCTGAATTTAATGTTAAGGCAGAATTAGTTTTAGATGCTATAATAAAGAATGAAGAAGTAAAAATTACTGATGAAGAATTAGAAGAAGAAGTAAATAAAATAGTAGAATCATATAATGTAGAAGAAGACAGACTTGAAGGTTTCAAAGCCACTTTAATGGAATCAAGCAAGAGCTATATAGAAGAAACCCTTCAAAAAAGAAAAGTAATCGACATGCTTGTAGAGAATGCAGTATTCGTTGATGCTCCAGAAGTTCTTGAAGCAGAAGAAGCTGTTGAAGCACTTGAAGCTGCAGAAGTAGTTGAAAGCGAAGAAGACGAAAAATAATTCTTAAGATTAATTTAAGAAAAATAAGTACAATTAAAGTATAAGTAAATATAATAATAGGAGGAAATAAGATGGCATTAGTACCAGTTGTAGTTGAACAAACCGGTAGGGGTGAAAGATCTTACGATATATATTCAAGGCTTTTAAAAGATAGAATAATAATACTAAGTGATGAAGTAAATGATGTAACAGCAAGTTTGATAGTAGCACAATTGTTATTTTTGGAATCAGAAGATCCAGACAAGGATATTCAATTGTATATAAACTCACCAGGCGGTTCTATAACTGCAGGTATGGCAATTTATGACACAATGCAGTATATTAAGCCTGATGTATCAACAATATGTATTGGAATGGCAGCAAGCATGGGTGCATTCTTGTTGTTGTCGGGTGAAAAAGGAAAGAGATTTGCTCTTCCAAACTCAGAAATAATGATTCACCAACCTCTTGGAGGAATGAGGGGTCAGGCATCTGACATAAAAATACACGCTGACAGAATTATCAAGATGAGAGATACATTAAATAATATAATCAGCGATAAAACAGGTCAACCAATGGCTAAGGTTGAACAAGATACAGACAGAGATAACTTTATGACAGCGGAGGAAGCTAAAGCCTACGGCATAATAGATGATATTATAGCTAAAAGAAAATAAGGAGTGTTTCAATGGGCAAAGTAAATGATAAACAAATTAAATGCTCTTTTTGTGGTAAATCTCAGGAACAGGTAAGAAGATTAATAGCTGGACCAGATGTGTATATATGTGATGAATGTATAGAGTTATGCCATAACATAGTAGATGAAGAAATAGATTTGTTTGAAGAATATGACTTTACAGAACTTCCAAAACCCAAAGAAATAAAAGAAAAGTTAGATGAGTATGTAATTCAGCAGGATAATGCTAAAAAAACATTAGCTGTAGCTGTCTACAACCACTACAAAAGAATTAACTTCAAATCAAAAGATGATGGAGTAGATATTCAAAAAAGCAACATACTTTTATTGGGACCAACAGGAAGTGGAAAAACATATTTGGCACAAACACTGGCAAGGTTATTAAATGTTCCCTTTGCCATTGCAGATGCCACATCATTGACAGAAGCAGGATATGTTGGAGAAGATGTGGAAAATATATTGCTGAAATTGTTGCAAGCAGCAGATTTTGATGTAGACAGAGCCGAAAAAGGCATAATATACATCGATGAAATAGATAAAATTTCAAGACGTTCAGAAAACCCATCTATTACAAGAGATGTAAGTGGTGAAGGAGTTCAACAGGCTCTTTTAAAAATACTTGAAGGAACTGTTGCTAATGTTCCTCCTCAAGGAGGAAGAAAACACCCCCACCAGGAATTCATCCAAATAGATACTACCAATGTATTATTTATACTTGGAGGTGCTTTCGACGGAATAGAAAAGATTATTCAAAAGAGAGTTGGTAAGAAAAGTATCGGTTTTGGAGCAGACTTAACAGGAAACTCCTCTATGGAAGTTGATAAACTCTTAAAGCAGGTTCAGTCTCAAGACTTACTAAAATTTGGTATGATTCCTGAATTTGTAGGTAGAGTACCTGTAGTAGTTGCTTTAGAAAAACTAGATAAAAAAGCTTTAGTATCAATTCTAACAGAACCTAAGAATGCTTTGGTTAAACAATACAAAGAATTATTCAAAATGGATAATGTGGATTTGGAAATCGAGAAGGAAGCTCTTGACGAAATTGCCAAGAAGGCATTGGAAATCAATACTGGCGCAAGAGGATTAAGAGGAATTCTCGAATCTACTATGACAGAAGTTATGTATGAAATTCCATCAAGAGATGATATTAAAAAATGTGTTATTACTAAAGATACAATTATTAATAACAGTGAACCAAAATTAGTATTAACAAAGAAGCCTGTTTCTGATAAGAAGGAGAATGCTTCATAGATTGCAACTGCCTGCATTAGCAGGCAGTTTTTTAACAAGAGGAAAGTTTGCCATGAACAAAATTAATTGGGAGCTTTTCTATTAAGGAGATAGTATGATAAATAATTACAATATAGAAAGAAGAAACCTTCCCCTGATTCCCATAAGGGGCATTGGAATTTTTCCCAACACAGTTATACACTTTGATATTGGCAGGGAAAAATCAATCAATGCACTGGAAGAAGCAATGCTTGAAGATTCAGACATTTTTTTGACTGTTCAAAAAGTTGCTGATATGGAAACACCAAAGGAAGACGATTTTTACGAAGTGGGTGTTATTTGTAAAATTAAACAAATGATTAAAATGCCCGGAGACAATATTCGTGTCTTAGTTGAAGGTATAAACAGAGCAAAAATAACATCTATAGAACAAAATGACCCATATTTTGAAGTTGAACTAGATGAATATATTTATGATTACAAGATGCCGGTAGACGATAAATTAGAGGCAATGGTAAGAATAACACTTAGTAATTTTGAAGAATATTCATTAATATATGCAAAAATAGCCCCTGATGCAGTAGTATCATTAAAGGAAATAAAAAATCCGGATAAGCTTGCAGATGTGGTTGCTTCATATATTTATCTAAAAACAGACCAAAAACAAGCTCTTTTAGAAATATTTGACCCTTACCAAAGGCTTGAGGCTATAAATAAACTGTTAGCTAAAGAAATCAAAGTTTTGCAGATTGAAAATGAAATTAATGATATTGTCAAAAAACAAGTAAGTGAGTTTCAAAAAGACTATTATTTAAAAGAACAAATGAGGGCAATTCAGAAGGAATTAGGCGAAGACGAAAGCATTGATTTTGAAGTAGATGAATACTTAAGAAAAATAGAAGCAGCTAAAATGCCTAAGGAAGTAAAAGAAAAAGCTGAAAAAGAAATCAATAAGCTCTTGAAAATCTCACCCTCATCACCAGATGCAGGAGTAATCAGGACTTATGTAGATTGGCTTTTAGACTTGCCTTGGAATAAAAAGACAAAAGACAATACAGACCTAAAGAAGGCAAGGGAAATACTTGCAGAAGACCACTATGGTTTAGAAGAAGTTAAAGAAAGAATATTGGAATATTTGGCAGTAAAGCATATTAAAAACGATATGAAAGGGCCCATTCTTTGTTTTGTGGGACCACCTGGAGTAGGTAAAACGTCTATTGCTAAATCTATTGCTCGTGCCATGAATAGGAAGTATGTACGTATTTCTTTAGGTGGAGTGAGAGATGAAGCAGAAATAAGAGGCCATAGGAGAACCTATATAGGTGCGATTCCCGGGAGAATAATATCTTCTCTTGCAAAGGTTAAAACGAATAACCCAGTCTTTTTATTAGATGAGATAGATAAATTAAACAATGACTTCAAAGGTGATCCTGCTTCTGCACTGTTAGAAGCCCTTGACCCTGAACAAAACAGTACATTTACAGACCATTATATCGAAGCTCCATTTAACCTTCAAAATGTAATGTTTATAACAACTGCCAATACAACAGCAACCATTCCGGCGCCACTATTGGACAGAATGGAAGTTATTGAAATTTCAGGATACACTGATATAGAAAAGAGAAATATTGCAGAAAAATATTTAATCAAAAAACAACTGACAGAGCATGGCCTTAAAGAAAATCAAGTAAAAATATCAGATAATGCTATAAATGATATAATTGAAAGATATACTAGGGAATCCGGTGTTAGAAACTTAGAAAGAAATGTAGGAAAATTAGTTAGAAAAGCTGCAGTTCAAATAGTTGAAAATAATAAAAAATCTGTTAATATTAATAGTGGAAATATAAAAAAATACTTAGGCATACCTAGGTATGATTATGACACAGCTTATGAAGAAGACCAAGTTGGAGTTGTAACAGGTCTTGCATGGACCCAGGTAGGCGGAGAAACACTCTTTATTGAAGTAAATACCATGAAGGGTGAAGGAAAGCTGCAACTAACTGGACAATTAGGGGATGTAATGAAGGAATCTGCAATGGCGGCCTTAAGTTATATAAAAGCCAATGCAGAAAAATTTGAAATTGATTACAAATTATTTAAAGAAACCGATATACACGTACATGTTCCAGAGGGTGCAATTCCAAAGGATGGACCATCAGCAGGAATTACAATTGCGACTGCTATTATTTCAGCTTTGACTAAGAAAGCTGTAAGAAAAGATGTAGCAATGACTGGCGAAATCACAATTACAGGAAGAGTTCTTCCAATAGGCGGTCTTAAGGAGAAACTTCTTGCCGCAAAAAGGGCGGGAATTAAAAAAATTGTTCTTTGTTCAAAAAACCAGGCAGATGTTTCAAAAATAGACCCTAAAATTATTCGGTCAATGGAAATTGTTTATGCAGACAAAATAGATGATGTATTTAAAGAGGCCTTACGATGATTATAAAAAAAGCTGAAATATTGATTTCGGCAGTAAAAAAAGAACAATATCCGGATATGACAGTTCCTGAGATAGCTTTTGCAGGTAAATCTAATGTTGGCAAGTCTTCAATGATAAATGCCTTGTTAAACAGAAGAAGTCTCGCTAGAACAAGTTCACAGCCGGGTAAAACACAAACCTTGAATTTTTATAACATAAATGATGAATTTAATTTTGTAGACCTTCCAGGTTATGGTTATGCAAAAGTATCAAAGGCTGAACAGGGTAAGTGGGCACCAATGATTGACACTTATCTACATTATAGGCAGCAACTGAGAGAAGTATTTCTTCTTGTTGATATAAGACATGAGCCTGGTAAGAATGACCAGCAAATGTACGAATGGATAAAAAGCTCTGGATTCACAGGTTATGTTATTGCTACAAAGGCAGATAAGTTATCAAGGTCTCAGCAAATAAAAAGCTTAAATGTAATTAAAAAGGCGTTAAATATAAAGGACGTTAATTTAATATACCCCTTTTCTGCATCATCCAAATTAGGGGTAGAAGAAATATGGACACTATTTGAGGAGATTTTAGCTGATGAACATTGATCAAATCCCTCACAAAACATTAAGTTTTCCTTAAAACTATAATATATTCAGCTGTTTAGGTTTAGAAAAATAGGGTATATTATATAATCAGGAGGAAAGGTCATGGATTATGTGGTTGAAAAAAAAGTCTATAGTGACATAAAATGTGTCAAAAAATTTGCAGATGAAATTCTTCGCAATATCAAAGAATTACTTGATCCTAACATTTTTTTTAACACAAAGCTTATTCTTAATGAACTAATGATAAATAGTGTCATCCACGGTAACTGTGGAGACTTAAATAAAATGGTAAATATAAAAATTTATATTAACAAATCACGAATTATTATTGAAGTTTCAGATGAGGGCTCAGGCATATGCTATGAGCAGAAAACCTGTGGTAAATATGATTTTTTGGAAACAGGGAGAGGCTTAATGTTGGTTGAAGGATTGGCTGACAAATTTAATGTTGATGGAAATACTGTAACATGTGTACAATATTTAAAATAATTATTTGATTAGCATGCAATATTTGCTATAATAAACACTGTGATGGTGTTTATTTTTTTGTATGCCCTAACCACATTTTTTCCCCAAAACATGAATTTCTGAAAAATGGTGGTAGGTCAACCGCAACGAGTTCCGAATTTATGCGACGCAAGGAGCAGATAAATTTGTGAACGAGACTGCGCTTGTTAAATGATGGTAAAAGTTTATTGATAATAGAACATAATTGAGGAAATACATGGACAAGATAAAACTATCAGTTCGAGAATTAGTCGAATTTATATATAAAAGTGGAGATATAAATGTAAGAAACTTAAGTATTGACAGAGCCTTGGAAGGAATCAAGGCTCATAAAATTCTGCAGTCTCAAATGGGGAGTTCGTATCAAAAGGAATATTTTCTTAAAAACGAGTTTTCTATTAATAATATAAGCTTCCTTATTGAAGGTAGGGCAGATGGAATTATTATAGAAAATGACCAAGTTACAATAGATGAAATTAAATCCACATACAGAGACTTAGAACTTATTGATGATGGTTATAATACAGCACATCTTGCACAAGCTAAATGTTACGGCTATATGTATGGACTTGAAAATAACGTGGAAAATTTAAATATACAGCTTAGATATTATAACCTAGATACTGAAAAAACAAAGACATTAGTACATGAGTTTACCCTAGGGGAATTAGAAGCCTTTTTTTATGAACTTCTAAACACATACTTAGACTGGGCAGAAACAATTATAAACCTACAGAAGGAAAGAGATAAAACAATTGAAAAATTAGATTTTCCCTTTGAAAATTATCGAAAAGGCCAAAGAAACTTTTCGGTAGCTGTATATCAAACTATAAGAGAAGGGAAAAAATTATTTGCACAGGCCCCCACCGGTGTTGGCAAAACTGTTTCTGTTTTATTTCCAGCAATAAAATCAATGTTTGAAAAAAATACGAAAATATTTTATCTGACTGCTAAGTCCTCTACAAAGACTATAGCTTTTAACACTGTAAAAATAATGGGAGAAAAAGGCCTTAGGCTAAGGACAACTATTATTACCGCTAAGGAAAAAATATGCTTCATGGAAGAAACCAAGTGTGAACCAGAATACTGTCCCTATGCTAAAGGTTATTACGATAAGCTGAATATTCCCTTAAGGGAAATAATAAAAAATGATTGCCTCTACGATCGTGAATATATTGAGGAGATGGGGAAAAAGCATGAGCTGTGTCCTTTTGAACTAAGCCTAGATTTAGCTTACATGTCAGACATAGTTATTTGTGACTATAATTACTATTTTGATCCTAGAGTTGCCTTGCAGAGGGAGGATATTTTTAATAAAGATAAGGATATTCTACTTATTGATGAGGCTCATAACCTAGAAGACAGAACAAGAAATATGTATTCTCCCGAACTTGTTAAGGAAGAGTTTTATGAAGTTTACAAAATGATGAAAGATGAAAAAAACTTAAGCAAAGAATTATACAATATTAACAAGAAATTCATCGATATAAGAAAGAGTATAAAAGAGGCAGAAATTTTACAGGATCCTCCTGATGATTTGATAAATGCATTGAGAAAGTTTACGGTTAAGGCTGAGAAATATTTCAGTGAATTAAAAAATGAAAAAGCTCCTGACGAATTTACGGATATATATTTTAAAAGCAGCTTTTTTATAAAAATAGCTGATATTGCTGATGAAAATTTTTGTTATTATGCAGATAATTCAGGCAATAAAACTATGGTTAAATTATTTTTGATTGATCCGTCTGATGTACTAAAGGGAATAGAAAAAGGAGCCTGGGCATCAGTTTTCTTTTCTGCAACATTGACTCCTTTAAAATATTTTAGGTATCTTTTAGGAGGAGATGAAGATGATTATATATTAAAAATAAAGTCGCCTTTTAAGATGGAAAATTTAAACTTGATGGTAACATCGGATATTTCTATGAGATACACAGAAAGGGATTCAAATATAGAAAGAGCATGTGAATATATAAATACTATAATAAGAGAAAGAAGGGGAAATTACATGATATTTTTCCCGTCATACTTCTTTATGAACAAGGTTTACTCCACCTATGAGTCTTTGTACGACACTTCCAACATCTTGCTTCAAAGTCAGGGAATCGATGAAGAAGACCAGCAAGAAATAGTCGATAAGTTTATAAATGAAAGAAATGTGGTACTATTTACTGTTGTGGGAGGTGTTTTTTCTGAGGGAATTGATTTACCCCTTGAAAAATTAATAGGGGCAGTTATAATAGGTACCGGGATACCTCAGATTTCTTTTGAAAGAAATATAATTAAGGCATTTTTTGATGATAAAATGAAGTCTGGTTATGATTTTGCTTACAAGTATCCTGGTTTTAATAAGATTCTTCAGTCGGCAGGAAGAGTTATTCGAACAGAAGAAGACAAGGGTACAGTCCTGCTAATTGATTCAAGACTTTGTCAATACACATATTTGAAACTCTATCCTGACCATTGGAAGCATTACAAGAAAATCAAATCTTCAGAAGATATAAAAGGATATTTGAATTAATATAGATTTTCACCCATAAAGTACAAATCTTATGATTTGTCATCTGAGCGAAGCGAAAGCTGACCTAACCCCATTTATTAAAGGTATGGGGACACAACTATAATATAGGGATAGCTTTGAGGTAAGAAGAATGCCCCCGTTTAATGATTTTCTGAGAAATGGATGGTAGATCATTCGCAATGAATTTCCAATTTATGCGGAGTAAATAAATTGTTGAATGAGACTGCGGGATCTCATCTTATAACCAAAATATATATTATTCTAAAGAAAGGCTGAATAGAAATATGATAAATATAATATCTAGTAAAAATGTAATGAACAATCAAATAATTTCAAAGGAAGAAGCAGAAGTTTTGGTTAATGAGGCTAAAATTTACGAGGTTATTAGAGTTATTGAAGGTAAGACAATTTTCCTAAAGGAACATTTTGACCGTATGAATGAAAGTATTAGGTTAAGCGGTGAAATCGGAACTTTAAATTATAATGAATTTAAAAATTCTGCAGAATTGCTCATAAAAGAAAATTCTTTTGAAAACTGTAATATTAGGGTTTCTTATTTATATAAAAATGAACCCCTTTCTTTGTTTTATTTTATTAAAAGCTATTATCCTTCAGAAGAAGAATTTAAAGAAGGAATACATACAGTTACAATGAAAACAGAAAGAGAAAACCCCAATATTAAATCATATAAAAAAGATTTTAAAGATAATGTAGCAAGAATTATGGAAGAAAACAATGCCTTCGAAGCAATATTAATAAACCATGACGATACAGTAAGTGAAGGTAGCAGGTCAAATGTATTTTTTGTTAAAGGTAATAAGCTTATAACATCACCTGACTCAGCTGTATTATTAGGTGTTACAAGAAGCAAGGTTATAAGCGTATGTGAAGAAAATTCAATAGAGATAGAAAAAAGAATAGTAGATTTTGATGAATTAAAGGATTTTGATGGAGCCTTTATAACAGGTACATCCAATGATGTGTTACCTATAAAGAGTATTGATGATATGATTTTGAATTCTTCAGATAATGAGGTAGTGAAGAGGGTGGCTGAATTGTACAATGATGAAGTTAGGAAAGAGATAGAGAAAAATGAATAATCGAGTATTATACTTTAATTTCAGCCAAGCAACGCAGTCTCATTCACCAAAATATTTGCTCCTTGCGTCGCATATTTTGGGAACTCGTTGCGTTTGACATACCAACCATTTTTCAGAATAGTTCTTTCGATGACATTACTCTATCAAGTGACTATCCTGATTTTAAAGGAATGTTAATATTCCTCTGAAAAATGGGGTATGTCATAAACACAAAAATGGCCTGGTGGCCATTGTTGTGAAGCATTAATATGCATAAAAGGGGTATTGGGAATATATTTGGTTATCGGGGGGGATAACCAATAACAATTATAGCAAACAAGAAAACATTATGCAAGCTTTTTTTACAAATTCCGCAGGTGAATTCAAATATTAAGAGGTAGTTAAATGATAGTATATTTAGATAACAGTGCAACAACAAAGGTAAGACCGGAAGTTTTAGAAGAAATAATAGATGTTAACGAAAATTTTTATGGAAACCCTTCTTCTTTACACAGGATGGGTTTGAAGGTTGAAAAAAGGATTGAAGAAGCAAGAAAGTCTGCTGCAAGGATTATTAGTGCAAAGCCAGAGGAAGTATACTTTACCGGGGGAGGAACCGAATCTAATAATATTGCAATTTTTGGACATTTATCAAATTTAAATAAGAATGATAATATTGTTACATCAAAAATCGAACATCCCTCTGTATACAATGTATTTAAAAATTTTGAAGATAAATGTCAGGTTAGATATTTGGATACAGATGAAAGAGGGAATATCCATTATGACCAACTTAAGGAAAGCGTGGATGAAAATACTCTTTTAGTATCAATAATGCATGTTAATAACGAAATAGGTTCAGTTCAAAATTTAGATGAAATTGCTACAATTATAAAGGGAATAAATAAAGGTGTTAAATTTCATGTCGATGCTGTACAATCATATGGTAAAATCAAAATTGATGTAAATAAATTACCTTTGGATTCTTTAACCTTTAGCAGTCATAAAATCCATGGACCCAAAGGGGTAGGAGGACTCTTTATTCGCTCAGGATTAAAGATAAATCCTTTAACCTATGGAGGCGGCCAGGAAAGGGGAATTCGGTCAGGAACAGAAGATACAACTGGAATCATAGCTTTTGGAAAGGCTTGTCAATTGGTATTTGTTAATTTTGAAGGGGAAATAAACAGATTATATATCTTAAAAAAGCAATACATAAAAAGACTCTTAGAAGAAATTGACGACATAAAAGTCAACAGTCCAATAGAAGGGGGAGCACCACACATAATCAATGTTTCTTTTAAAGATGTGCCCGGAGAAGTATTAGTTCACTACTTGGAAGGAAAGGATATTTACGTTTCTACAGGGTCTGCCTGTTCTTCTAAAGCAAGAGATAATCGTATTTTAGATGCCATAAATCTCCATAAGGACTACCAAGCAGGGGCCATACGAATAAGTTTAGGGCATTTTAATAACTTTGAAGAAATTGAATATGTAATAAGCAACATAAAGCAATCGGTAAATGATATAAGAAGTATAACAAAGAGAGGATAATTAAATGTACAATATAGCTGCAGTAAGCTTTGGGGAAATATTTTTAAAGGGAAAAAATAGAGGAACTTTTGAAAGCAAATTAATTAGTCAAATTAAATACGCTATTAAAGAATTTAATGATGTGTCTGTATATAAAGACTCGGGTAAGGTATATATTGAAACAAAAAATGAAGAGGACATGGATTGGATAATTGAAAAGGTTAGAAAGGTTTTTGGCATAACTATTTTAAGTCCTTCCATTAAAACAACAAGTGACACAGATATAATTATTGAGAAAACAAAAGAACTATTTGAATACCTTTTAAAGAAAAATGACATAAAAACATTCAAAATTAGAACTAAGAGAAGCGATAAAAAGTTTCCAATTAAGTCAATGGATTTCTCTGCCTTGGTTGGTGGTAAAATTTTAGAGGCATTTAGCACTGTTGCGGTTGATGTCCATAATCCTGATGTAGAAATTTTTATTGATATTAGAAAAAATACTTATATTTCTTCAGAAAAAATTAAAACCTTGGGTGGTCTTCCTATCGGCTCAAATGGAAGGGCCTTGCTTTTATTGTCTGGAGGTATTGACAGCCCCGTTGCAGGATATATGATCGCAAAAAGAGGTGTTGAAATAAATGCTCTATATTTTCACACCTATCCTTTTACATCTGAAAGAGCTAATGAAAAGGTAAAACGATTAAAGGAAATACTTGAGGAATATTGCGGAAAAATAAAATTATACAGCATTAATATGTTGGAAATCCATAAGGCTATAAGGGAATTTTGTAAAGAAGAAGAAACAACAATATTAGCAAGACGATTCATGATGAAAATTGCAGAAAAGATAGCCTTAGAAAACAAAATGGATATGCTTATTACGGGAGAAAGCTTAGGACAGGTTGCGAGTCAGACCATGAGGTCTATGGCAGTTATAGAAGATGCAATTGATATGCCTATCCTAAAGCCCTTGGTGGGAATGGATAAATCAGAAATCATAGAAATATCAAGAGAAATAGGGACTTATGAAACATCTATATTGCCATATGACGACTGTTGTTCAGTCTTTGCACCTAAACATCCTTTGACTAACCCTAGGCTTGAGTCTATAAAAAAATCTGAAAGCAATTTAAATGTTGAGGAGTTAATTGAAGAAGTATATTCGACTATGGAAATTTTGTAATATGGTGTCGAAGAAAAAGCAAGTAAAACGGAAATGAATTCTTATTATTTCATATAGGTATCACACATCTTCCTATCTGACATATATTAAATTATAAATCAAGCGAGGTGAATTATATGTCAGATGAAGTAAAAGCAACTAATTTTGGATGCTGTGATGACAGATCTAACAATTGGATCGAATGGTTAATTATAATAGGGATTATATTTTTCTTGTTGGGAGGAAATGATATTTTAGGCGGCAGAGGCGGTTGCTGCAGATAGTAGTACTTAGCAAATATGCGACTTAGGTCGCATATTTTTGTATGCCCTAACCCCGCTTTTCTATTTGCATCTTGCTTTTATTAAATTTCAACGTTATACTAATCTTTAACATGATTAGGAGGACAAGGATATAATAAGTGAAAAAAATAAGAGGACAAGACAATGAAAAAAGTTAACATATACTCGGACGGGGCTTGTAGCGGAAATCCCGGTCCGGGGGGCTACGGGGTAATATTGGAATACAAGGGTCACGAAGTTGAGCTAACAGGAGGCGAAGAGGATACCACAAACAACCGAATGGAGCTTATGGGAGTCATTAAGGGATTAGAAGCATTAAAGGAGCCATGCGATGTTACAGTTACAACTGATTCAAAATATGTAACAGATGCCTTCAATAAAGGCTGGATTATTTCTTGGCAAAAAAAGAACTGGAAAAAATCTGACGGCAAACCAGTTTTAAACCAGGACTTGTGGGAAAGGCTCTTAAAGGCTAAAAATGGACATAAAGTAAAATTTATTCATATAATGGGACACCAGGGACATAGCTATAACGAGAGATGTGACAAATTAGCAGTTGAAGAAAGAAAGAAGTTTGAATAAGTAAAAGTTATATTATGGAAACATTCACTTGCTCATGAATATTATAAAATAACAAATTATAATATGAGGTGATTATAGTGATATATAGACAAGAACAGCAATTATGTCCCAATATATATACAATGCCTTACCAAGTGCGACCTGGAGACACATTAAATTCCATTGCAACAAGGTTTGGTACAAATTTAGTTGGGCTGATTGAATTGAATCCAACATTAAGATTAAGGTCTTTAACGGAAGGTATGACTATTTGTGTGCCAAGGGTTCCAGAGAGGCCACCATGTGTTAACGGTGCTTATTATACTATTAGGGAAGGAGAGTCTTTTTATAATATTGCCCAGCGGTATAGTATTCCTTTGAATTTGCTTCTTGAAGCAAACCCCCAAGCAAATCCTTATGATTTGAAAGTTGGTCAGGAAATATGTATACCAAATGTTCCTGCAGGATGTCCATTTGGAACGGTAGTGACTATACAAGAAGGAACAAGGCTAAGCGATATACTGATATCTTATAATTTAAGTTTAAATGAATTAAGAGATGCGAATCCGGAACTTAATCCTAATATAATTGTGCCGGGGACAGATTTATGTATACCGCCTGAAACATTTACGGTGTGTCCGGATGGTACTACTTCTGAATATATAGTTCAAGCAGGAGATAGTCTTTCAACCATTGCAATAGCCAATAACCTTACAACATCAGAATTACTTATTGCAAATCCTAATTTAAGGCCGGCAAACTTTTTAATTACAGGAACAAAGGTGTGTGTACCAACAGCTTAAAAATTGGGTTAGGTCATAATGCCATAGGAAAACACAGCAGAAATTTTTCTGCTGTGTTTTAGTTAGTTTATTTATTTTTAATTTTTAAAATTAATCTAATACTAGTGTTGGAGGAGCATATACCCTGCTTCCCATTTCAGTGTTAAGCATGTATAGACCTTTAGCATCGCCACCGAAAAGTTTATATTTTGTTATTAAATCATCTGCGTTTTTCTCTTCTTCGCCTTGTTCCATAATAAACCAATCTAAGAACTGCATTGCTCTATAATCCTTAATTTCTCCTGCAGCAGCGTAGATATCATTAATAGATGCTGTTACATACTGCTCATGCTTCAAGGCTTCATCAAGAGGGGCAGCAAAGTTATCATATTTTACATCTGGTGCTGCAATTGCATCCAGCGTTACTTTTTCTTGGTTATTTTGCATGTACTGCATAAATAGAAGTGCATGGTCTCTTTCTTCTTGAGCCTGAATTTTAAACCAGTTGGCAAAACCGTCTAGTCCATTATCAATATAGTAATTTGCCATATCCAAGTAAAGATATGCAGAATATAATTCTTTATTAATTTGATCATTCATTAATTTAGCAACTTTTTCGTTAATCATAATTCTCTCCTCTAATTTTGATTTATTTATTCACATAGTTAATATATACCCTAAATTAATAATTTAAAACATTTTTTCTTAATCACTTCTTATGTTTTTCTTCATAAACTATATGGAGGTGATTGCAGTGTATGAAAGAATTGTCACAACGGGTAAAAGCCAGGGAAGGTTATTTATGTTTTTAATGGAGCTTTTGGTAGATAGTTATACAATAAATAAAGCTGTATGTCTAGGATTAAGTGGCTCTTTTGCTGTTCACAGCATGGAAATTTGTGATAATGCTGTGTATATGGCAGATTCATTCAATAACAAAGTATATAAATATGACCATAATTCAAATGAATTTTGGGAAACAAATGTAGGAAGAGATCCTCGGCATATGTGTTTAGACAAGGAAAATATATATGTTGCAAATTTTGAATCAGATAATATTTCTATTATAGATATAAATTCCTTCACATTGACAGGGTCAATACCTGCAGGTATAAAAACTCATGATGTAATATATGAAGAAACAAACAAGGCCTTATATACATCCTGCTACGAGGAAAATGTTGTGGTAGAGTACAATATGAAAAATGGAAAAGTAAGGAGCTTCAAAACAGATGGTAAGCCTATGCACCTATACGTCTTGAAAGATAAAATTATTGTTATGACCTACTATGTTAACGGAAATATTCATACGAAAATTAATTTTATTGATTTAGAAAAGGGAAATATTGAAGATATAATAATTATAGATGGTCTCGTTTCTGATTTTTGTTTAGATTATGAAAGCAATATGCTCTACTTAATAAATATAGTAGATAAAAGTCTTTATGTTGCAGATGCTCTTTTAAGAAAAATCATTAATAAAGTATACTTAGGCGGATATCCGGAATCTCTTTCATTGGGAAAAAATGATATCTACATTACAAACTCAAAAAGACAGCAAATTGATTTGGTCGAAAAAAAGGAACATAAGATAAGTTCAGTTGAACTAAATTTTGTTCCAGATTTAATAAAAGCTATTCTTGATTAGATGTTAAGATTGTCATAATTTGCCCGAATATATTCTCAGGGCTTGTTTGCCATTTTTTTATTATATTTTTTGCAATGCCTTCAGTAGGAACATTTATACTTAGGTTAAAAATTAAGGTGGTGTTTTCCGTAACTTGAAGAGATACAACATATTCATCATCTTTTCTTTTATAATAATGACCAAATAATTCTCTTTGTTTCTCTATGTACTTTTTTATATGAGAAAAATTATCTTCAACTTCATTTATAAAGTATTCAGGAAGTTTAATACTAAACATATTCAAGGCGGCCTTGCCTGAATCAGTAACAGAATAATATTCTTTCCCCATATTAGATTTAATATGAGTAAATTTAGCATCGCAAAGTTCACTTAGCAAGAGCTGTAATGTGAAATAATCCCATATATCATATTCTAATATATAATTTGTAATTTCAACATTTGTCAATGGTAAATCTATATAATTCAATATGTACAAAAGCTTAAGCTTGTCTTGAGCATTTTTGTTGTCTTTTGTCAATTTTGTCCTCCCAGATCTTACACGATTATTATTTCTCCCTGAGCACGCCTCTTCATTACTAGAGTGCACATAAGTGTTATTCTAAACGCAGTGAAAATATGCCCAAATCCTATTTTCAGATTCTTTTTTTGAAAATAGTGGTAGGTCATTCGAAAAGCCGAATCTCATCTTTTATTATATCAAATCTATGGCCAATAATAAACTATAATTTCAAATTACTTCATATCTCATTCTGCCACCTCATTTTTTTGCCATGAGGTTTTATTATACTATATCTTCTATGTTTGGGACATAATCAAATGTGGTATACTAGGACATTATCATAAATCAATGAGAAGATGGGGAACTCAAAAGTGTGGTATATTGACTTTCTCATAATTGTAATGTAAAATTAAATAATAACATTTTCTCCGAACTTAAAATTCTAAGGGTTACTATGAATTTTAAGTCGTTAGGGTTAAGCTGGAAACGGCTTTGCCTCCCGTTGGAAAGGAGATTTTATGTCTCTTTTCTTATATACTATTGGAAAGGAGTTTTTTTATGAAAAAGAAAAGGGTAAAGGTGCTGATTTTAATGTTTGTGTTAACGTTAACACTTGCTACAGCATGTCAGCAATCAAAAGAAAGAAGCTTTATACTGGCAACGACAACAAGCACAGAGGATTCAGGTTTGTTAGATTATTTATTACCCATATTTAAAGAAAAATCAGGAATTCAAGTTGATGTAGTTGCAAAAGGCACGGGTGCAGCCCTTGAATTAGCCAGAAACGGAGATGCAGACGGTGTATTGGTACATGCTAAATCTCAGGAGGAACAATTCATCACTGATGGTTTTGCAAAAGAAAGATTCGATGTAATGTACAATGATTACATTATAGTAGGACCTGAATCAGATCCTGCAGCCTTGATGACAAATGCTCCAAATGATCCAATTCATGCTTTTGTACTATTATCTGAAAATCAGGGGACTTTCGTTTCAAGAGGAGACGAATCCGGTACTCACACAAAGGAAAAATCCTATTGGAAAGAAGCAGAAATCACTCCTGAAGGAGAATGGTATGTTGAAGCAGGTACTGGAATGGGTGCCGTACTTCAAATGGCATCTGAAAAATTAGCTTACACCTTATCAGACAGGGCTACATACTTATCTATGAGGGATGAACTTGACTTGGTTATAGTAACAGAAAAGAACGAAAAAATGTACAATCAATATGGTGTAATGATGGTAAGTCCTGAAAAATATCCTATTAAAGAATCAGAAGTTAAGGAATTCATTGACTTTATACTTTCTTATGAAGGACAAGAATTAATAGCAGAATATGGTGTTGAAGAATATGGGCAACCATTATTCATACCAAATGCAAAATAAAAAGGTGAAACGATGTTTGAATTTGTTAAAGAATTTTTCTCAACTTACAGCGACATATTACCGGTTATAGGGCTATCCTTAAGGGTATCATTGACGGCTGCCTTAATCGCATCCATATTTGGACTGACTTTAGGCGTTATAACAGCTTTACATGAATTCAAATTAAAGAAACTACTCATGAGGGTTACAAATACTCTCATGAGTTTACCTCCTGTTTTGATTGGCTTATTAGTTTATATGTTATTATCTAGAAGAGGTCCATTGGGGAGTTATGGACTTCTTTTTACACCAACAGCAATGATTATTTCACAATGTCTTCTTGTTTTTCCAATAATATTTGGTCTTACTGTATCCTCTGTTTCTGAAACGGCTAAGGACATTGAACTTACCTGTATTACATTAGGCGCCGGAAAAAGGGATACTATCTTAACTATATTAAGTGAATGCAGAATGCAACTTTTGTCTGTTATAACAGCAGGTTTTGGAAGAGCCATATCGGAGGTTGGAGCTGTTATGATGGTTGGTGGAAACATAAGGGGAGAAACCAGGGTTATGACTACCTATATTGCTTTAGAAACAGGAAAAGGCAATTTTGAAGAAGCTGTTTTTATTGGAATTGTACTTCTTTTTATATCATTTATAATAAATATAACATTATACAGGATACAGAGGAGGGAATTATGATCATTACCGCCCAAAATTTAGTAAAGGATTATGGCAGCACCCGTGTACTGGATATTGAAAATCTTCAAATAAACCAAGGAGTTTATGTAATTTTAGGTTCGAATGGAAGCGGAAAAAGCACTTTGATAAACCTAATATCTGGTTTATTAAAGCCTAGTGGCGGAAATATCCTATACAACGGCAAAATGCCGGATGTATCATTAAGGAATCACATTTCTGTATTAGTTCAAAAACCCTATTTATTTAAAAAATCATCCTATGAAAATATAATAAGCGGATTAAAGTTCAAAAAAATAAACAAGGAAGAAATACAATTAAGATTGGAAAAATATCTATATTATTTAGATGTAGGGTCATTATTAGACAAAAAATCTCATTGGTTGTCAGGAGGAGAAAGGGCAAAGATAGCTCTTTTAAGAACAGCAGTATTGGAAACTAAAGTAACTATGTTAGATGAGCCAACAGCTGCCATGGATATTGAAAGTACATTTAAGGCAGAATCCCTCCTTAGGGATATGGCTATAGATAATAGAACAGTTATTGTGGTAACCCATGATGTCTATCAGGCAAAAAGAATTGCCGATTATGTACTATTTATGGATAAGGGAAAAATTATTGAAATGGGTTTAAAGGATGATGTACTAGACAATCCCAATAGTAAACTTTTAAAACAAATATTGAATAAATAAGACAACTTGATAAAATTATTATTGCTATATTTTTTATATATAAGGAGGCTTTATGATAAAAACTGGAATACTTACAATAAGTGACAAGGGTTCAAGAAATGAAAGAATTGATGGAACAGGACCTGTTATCAAAGAAGCTTTAGATGCAAATATTTATGATATTAAATATTATAAAATAATACCTGATGAAATTGAATTAATTTGCGAAAAATTGATTTATATGTGCGATGAATTAAAGCTTAATTTAATACTTACAAATGGAGGAACTGGTTTTGCCAAAAGGGATGTAACTCCGGAGGCTACTTTGAAGGTAATACATAGACAGGCTCCGGGTATAGCAGAAGCTATGAGACAAAAATCACTTGCTATAACACCAAAAGCTATGCTTTCAAGGGCAGTGGCAGGTATAAGAAACAGCACTTTAATCATTAATCTTCCCGGGAGCCCCAAAGGCGCAGTCGAAAACTTAAGTTTTATCCTTCCTGCACTTCCTCACGGTATTGAAATATTAAGTGGCACAGGGGGAGAATGTGCCAGACAGGAGTAATAAATGGAGTTATTTAATGTATTGACAGTAAAAGAAACTAAAAAAGTAATAGATGATAATTTTAATTATGAATTAGAAGGAGAATTTGTATCCTTGCCTGATGCTGCAGGAAGAATTTTAAAACATACTCTGGTTGCTAAGGATAATGTTCCAGATTTTAAAAGGTCAACAGTTGACGGATATGCTGTTTTTTCAAGGGATACATTTGGATCAAGCGAATCAATTCAGTCATTCCTTGACCTAAAAGGCGAAATTTTAATGGGACAAGAAGCAGAGGGAGAGATATCACTTCCGGGACAATGCTACTATGTTCCTACGGGAGGAATGCTTCCAAGTGGAGCTGATTCCGTCATAATGATTGAATATACCGAGAAATTAGACGAAACAACCATCCTTACTTCAAAATCAACTTCACCGGGGGAAAATGTAATTGAAGTGGGAGAGGATATAGGGAAGGGCGATGTGGTAATAGAAAAAGGAACTAAATTGAGGGCTTATGAAATAGGGGTCCTTGCAAGTCTTGGTTTTTATGAAGTTGAAGTTTATAAAAGGCCAGTTATTGGAATAATTTCAACAGGAGATGAAGTTGTCCACCCTTCAGAAAATATAAAAGTAGGCCAAATCAGAGATATTAACACTTATTTGCTTAATTCCCTGGCTATTGAAAAAGGGTGCCTGCCTGTGAGCTATGGGCTTATAAAGGACGAATATGATTTACTTAAAATCACAGCCCAAAAAGCCTTATCAGAATGTGACATAGTTTTAATATCCGGAGGAAGCTCCGTAGGTGAAAAAGATAATACAGCTAAAGTTATAAAGGACCTTGAAGATAGTGAACTCTTGGTTCATGGAATATCCATAAAGCCTGGGAAGCCTACCATAATTGGGAAATCAAAGGGTAAAGCGATATTTGGCCTGCCAGGACATCCTCTTTCCTGTGCTGTAATATTTCTAGTTATTGTAAAGTATTATATTGATAAAATTTCTAATTATAAAGAAACCGTCTATCCTATAATGTGCAATTTTAAAATAAACTACCATAAAGCACAGGGCAGGGAAGAATATCTTCCTGTTACATTGGAAGAAAAAGATGGTCAACTTTATGCGTTGCCAGTGTTTGGGAAATCAGGTTTAATCACCGGTTTTTCTAAAGCATATGGTTATGTTAAAATTGATAAAAATGAAGAAGGTTTAATTGAAGGACAAAGTGTAAAAGTATATAAATTTTAGGAGGCAATATGCAGAAGGTATATTTATCGAATTATGAGCTAAAAGAAGCTTTGCAAATATATTTAGAAAAGCTGGAACCCTTAAATAGGTTAACAGAAAGGGTTAATACATGGGATGCCAACGGCAGGGTCACTGCAAAGGCGTTTTTTGCACTCCTTTCATCACCTCATTATAATTCTTCTGCTATGGACGGCATAGCATGCAAATCTGAAAAAACATTTAAAGCCTCTGACAGGAACCACCTGGTCCTTGAAGAAAATTCTGATTATGTAGTAGTGGACACAGGAGACCCTATTCCAAAGGAATTTGACTGCGTTATAATGGTTGAAGATTTAATTAAAGTAGATGAAAATCATGTAAAAATAATCAAAAGCGCTTCTCCATGGCAAAACATAAGGCCATTAGGGGAAGATATAGTTGAAAACCAACTCATAGTTCCATCAAAGCATAAAATAAGACCGGTAGACATTGGAGCATTAATAGCGGGGGGGATAAATGAAGTCGAAGTTTACAAAAAACCTACAGTAGGTATTATTCCCACAGGTACTGAATTAGTAGAGCCGGGTACCAAACTTAAAATTGGTGATATTATAGATTTTAATTCAAGAACTTTCCATGCCCAAGTGAGTGACTGGGGTGGATTGCCTAAAAGGTACGGTATAGTAAAGGATGATTACGAACTTATAAAAGAAGCTCTCTTAAAAGCGACTGAAGAAAATGACGTAGTATTAATAAATGCCGGTTCTTCTGCAGGACGTGAAGATTATACGGCTCCCGCTATTAGAGAGTTAGGAAAACTCGTTATTCACGGTGTGGCAATAAAGCCCGGCAAACCTGTTGTTATGGGTCTAATAAAAGGCAAACCAGTTATAGGAATTCCGGGATTTCCTGTATCTGCTTTCTTTGTAATGGATCAAATTGTAAAACCCATAATTTACGGTTACCAGGGTCTTGAAATCGAAGAAAAGAAAATGGTGGCTGCAAGGCTTACAAAGAGATGTATGTCTTCACTTAAATATCATGAATTTGTAAGAGTAAAGCTAGGCTATATAGGTGGAAAATACGTTGCGACTCCTCTTGGCAGGGGGGCAGGCAACACAATGTCTTTAGTTAATGCTGACGGTGTTTTAGAAATTGACCAAAGTACTGAAGGAGTTGAAGCAGGAACAGAAGTAATGGTAAGGCTTTTAACTTCTGAAGATAAAATCAAAAACACAATAATATGCATTGGCAGTCATGATCCCATAATTGATATAGCAGCAGACCTAATGCATTCAAGAAACAAAAAATATTTCCTTGCATCTT
>CAZTML010000006.1:0-12524 GCA_964614935.1 uncultured Clostridia bacterium
ATGACATTTCTTTTAATATTTTCTATTATTTACACTTTAGTAGATTTTATCCTTAATTGTTTGTGGATATTGATGGAAATATTATTTATTTTTTAGAAAGGTCATCTTCATTATATCGGAAGATTTTATAATTTTCAACATTTTTTTACTTTATTTGACAAGTTTCTTACTTTTTGTTCATAAGAATCAATTTGTATTCCTTAGCATAGGGAAAGATGCCCTAACCCCATTTTAATTCTAATTCATTACTATTTCGGCCTTGTTTTTTAATTCTTCCAAAAGGTCTTCATATTTATATGTTTTGAAATATTCAATCAATTTATCTTTTTCTGTTTCTACAGTTATTGTCCCATCAATTATTTTGTCTGTTAACTTAATAATATGGTATCCAAAATCAGATTGCACAGGCCCGCTTACTTGGCCTACTTCCATGGCAAATGCTGCTTCTGAAAATGGCTGTACCATTGTAGTATATGTGAAATAATCTAAATCTCCTCCATTGGCTCCACTTCCCAAATCAGTAGATAACTCTTTAGCAAGTTCTGCAAAGTCTTCACCATTATTAATTTTTTCAACAACTTCTAGGGCTTCTTCTTCTGTATCAACAAGAATATGGCTAGCTTTTACCTGTGTGTCCATTGCCAAATCTCTAAATATAGTTTTAAGCTCATCATCTGTAGGATTCAAATTTTCAATTTTTGTAGATACATATTGATTAACCTTTATATCGCTTTTCAATTCTTCTAAAATATACTCTTCTGTCAATCCACCTTGTTCTAAATAACTTACATAAGCCTCATCATTGTCGAAATATGTTTTAAAAGAGTCTAATTCATGTTGTACTTCTTCTTCAGATGCTTCAAATCCTTCTTTTTCTGCAGCATCTAATAAAAGAAGTCTGTAAGTCATAGTATCCATTACATAATTTTCGTAGTAGTCTTTGTAAGTTGTTCCTCTAGCTGCTTCTGTTTCCCAAATATCTTCACCGTATTGATATTCAACATAAGATTTGTAATATTCTACAGCCTGATCATATTCATCTTGATAAATAGCTTTACCATTAACTGTTGCCATTACATTCTCATCTTCGATATTTTGATTATCTTCATTTGTTGTACATGCAGCAAACACTAATGCAACAATTAATACAGTAATTAATAATAGTGACTTTCTAAATTTGTTCATTTTTTTCCTCCATAGCAGGTGGACCTGCTTTAAAATTATTTAGTATTTCTAAAAATTCTTCCACTTCCTTGAGTATTTTTTCTTGCTCAAGTGAAGCTAGCTTATATTTAATAATAGGTTCTTTAGTTCCAACAAAACTTATTTTATTAAAGTAATTTTTCATTAAAAACGCTATTATATCTTGACCTAGATCATTTCCTGAAATCATTTCAATATTTACGGTAGACCCTGTTTGTGTAAGTCCTTTTACCCGTAATTTCTTACTTAGTGATTTAATGTAGGAAATTTTCAGCAAGTTATCGACCTGTTTAGGAATGTTGCCAAACCTATCAATAATTTCTTCAGTAATATCTAATATATCATTTTTATTGCTTGTTGCAGCAATCTTTTTGTAGATTTCAATCTTTTGTTCTTCATTTTCTATATATGTTGAAGGAATATAGCCATCAACATTTAAGTCGACGGTAGTTTCAATTTCTTCTTCGATTTCTTTACCTTGTAGTTCTTTAACTGCCCGGTCTAAAAACTTAACATATAAATCATAGCCTATTTCTAACATGTGACCATGCTGTTCTGCTCCTAGAATATTGCCAGTTCCCCTTATTTCTAAGTCCCTCATAGCAATCTTAAAGCCTGAACCAAACTCAGTAAATTCCTTAATAGCCTTAAGCCTTTTGTCAGCTATTTCTGAAAGCATTTTGTCCTTTTCATAGGTAAGGTATGCAAAAGATACCTTGTTAGACCTACCTATCCTCCCCCTAAGCTGGTAGAGCTGTGAAAGGCCTAAACGGTCAGCATTGTCAATAATCAATGTGTTTACATTGGGTATGTCCATACCGGTTTCTATAATGGTAGTACAAACCAAAATATCATATTCTTTATTAACAAAATCAAGCATGATATTTTCAAGGTGGCGTTCACTCATTTGTCCATGAGCAACTGCAATTCGAGCTTCAGGCAAGAGCTTTTGAAGCTTTGCTGCTGTAGAGTCTATATCTATTACCCTGTTGTGAACATAGTAGACCTGACCATTTCTTGATATTTCCTTTTCAATGGCATCCTTTACTAGTCCTTCATTATGTTCTATAACATAAGTTTGAATAGGAAGCCTGTCTCCAGGAGGTTCAGATATAATACTCATGTCCCTTACACCTATCATTGACATATGAAGAGTCCTAGGTATGGGTGTTGCTGATAGGGTAAGTACATCTATATTAGACTTAAGCTGCTTTATTGCTTCCTTGTGTTTTACACCAAATCTTTGTTCCTCATCTATTACTAAAAGTCCTAAATCTTTAAATTTAAGATCTTTTGAAAGAAGTTTATGTGTTCCTATTACAATATCAACCAAACCCTTATTCAAGTCATTGATAATTTTACCTTGTTGATAAGGAGTTCTAAAACGGCTAAGCATTTCAATTTTCACAGGATAGCCTCTAAACCTATCAACAATATTTGTGTAATGTTGCTGGGCCAATATTGTTGTGGGAACTAAAATTGCCACTTGTTTTGAATCCATAACTGCTTTAAATGCAGCCCTCATTGCCACTTCAGTTTTTCCGAATCCAACATCGCCACAAAGAAGCCTATCCATAGATAGAGGTCTTTCCATATCCTTTTTAATTTCTTTTATACAACGAAGCTGGTCATCTGTTTCTTCAAAAGGAAATTTATACTCAAATTCCTTTTGCCATTCAGTGTCTTTGGAAAAGGCATAGCCTTTGACAACTTTTCTCTTTGCATAGAGTTTAATCAGTTCCCCAGCCATATTTTGAATGGCTGCCTTTGTTCTTTCCTTGGTTTTGGACCAATCTGAAGAGCCCATTTTGTTAAGCTTAGGCTTCTCTGAATCTGTCCCAATATATTTTTGGATAAGAGACATTTGATCAACAGGAACATAAAGCTTATCTTCAGCTTTATACTTGATGCATAGGTAATCTTTTTGAATATTTTGAACTTCAATTTTTTCGATTCCTATATACTGGCCTATACCGTGATGTTCATGTACTACGTAATCTCCCACCTTTAAGTCGGTGAATACATCGATTACTTCCCCCTTACCCTTCTTGGTTTTACGAGATTTCCGTCTACTAGAGCCAAAAACTTCATTTTCTGTTAGGACAAGTATTTTATTATCATAATATTCAAAGCCCTTTTTAAGTTCACCCGGGGCTAGAACCACTTGTCCGCTTTCAGCTGTGTTGGGGTCTTTAGACAAGCTAGTAGGACATTCATAATCATTTAAGAGATTGTGCAACTTTTGACAATTCTCATAAGAAGATAGTATAATATCTATTTTGTAGCCCTTGTACTTTAACCTGTTTAATTCTTTAGATAAGTCTTCGATTTTACCATAAAAAGAAGGTGCTTCTTTGAAAAGCATATGAAGAGAATCATCAGTCCTTAGAACTTTTTCTTTTCCGTTTAATGAAATGAAGGGTCTTTTGGAAATTTCCCACACTAGTTCATCTTCACTTAAATAAACTTGGCTTTGATTAGAAAAAATCTCACCTTTTTCAAATAATTCGCTAAATTTTAGCTGAAAACTTTCATTAAGGTTTTTAACTTCTTCAAAAACCCTTTCAGGTTCATCAACAAGTAGGATAAAATCATCTTCAAAATAGTCTAAAACATTTTCAAAAGAATCCTTTATAAAGGGTACCATTAGGTCTGTATTTTCAATACCCATGCCGCCCATTAGCCTATCCTGGTAGCTGTTGAAAAGATTTTTAAGGTTTCTTGCTGCTTCCTTACTTAGTTTTTTATCTTGACGGTCCTTATAATCCTTTTCAACTTCTGTTAAAATTCTTTTGATTTCATCCTTATTAAAAAGTATATCGCTGCAAGGGATTATTCTTGTAGATTTTAAGTTTTTAATAGACCTTTGTGTTTTCAAATCCACAAGTCTTATTGAATCTACTTCATCATCAAAAAACTCTATTCTGCAGGGATTTGCCTCTGAAGGAGAAAAAATATCCACAATTCCTCCCCTTACGGAAAATTGTCCAACTCCCTCTATTGCATCAACTCTCTCATATTTGAGCTTAATTAAGTTGCTTCTTAATTCATTTAAATCATAGCTTTTGCCGTATTTTAATTCTATAATGCTTTCCTTAAATCTATCTTTAGGCATTACCCTTGTAATAAGTGAATTAATTGAGGCGGTTACAATGGTCTTATTTGAATTTAAAATATTATCCAATAACTTTGATCTTTTGTAATCTACATCCTTACTTAAGGCATCAACATTATACAATATAAATTCTTTAGGCTGAAGACGCTGTGAAAGTGGGCTATAAGACCTTATACTTTCTTCATATTTCCTGGATTTCGCTTCATTGCTTGTCAGAATTAATATTTTATTTGATGTATCTAAAAGATTACATGCCAAATAAGCTAATCCCTCGTCGTTAAGACCTTGGATTAGCTGACTTTTGTTCTTCTTATAATTAGTTGAAACTTTTTTAAATTTTTCGTTTCTTTGAAACTGGTCAAACAATACTTTGTTCATTTTTCGCCTTATGACCTAACCCCATTTATCAGCTGAATGGGTACACACCTCTACTATCGGGGCAGTCTTTGGAGTGAGAGGAATGTCCCCGAATATGATTTTATTAAAAATGGATGGTAGGTCAAACGCACAGAATTCCTCTGCGTTCCTATCCTTCTATATAGTTTTAATGTTGTATTTCTGCATTGCGCTGTCAATATCTTTTTCTATAATCTCAAGAGCAGCTTCAGCTGCCTTTTCAATAATCGGATTGATTAAATCTCTTTCCCCCGAGGAGAATTTCTGTAGTACATAATCAGCCAGGTCCATATTTTCATTTCGCCCTATGCCAATTCTTATGCGGGGGAAATTCCCATTTCCTATAGAGCTTATAATTGATTTCATACCATTATGGGTCCCAGGGCTCCCATTTGGCCGTATTCTTAAGTTACCTAAAGGTATATCAATATCATCGTAAATAACGATGAGGTTTTCCTTTGGAATTTTATAAAAATTAATTATTTCTGCTATGGCAATTCCGCTTCTATTCATATATGTTACAGGTTTCACAAGCATAACTTTTTCTCCGTTTATGGAAATCTCCCCATATACAGAGTTAAATTTAAGCTTATTTAATTTTACATTTTCTTTTTCTGATAAATACTCAATAGCCATGTAACCTGCATTATGTCTAGTATGCGTATATTCCTTACCCGGATTGCCAAGTCCTGCAATTATATACATAATAACCTCTTTAAATCTATTCTTAACATCTTCAATATCTATTTCTGCCTTTTCCTTCTATGTTGGTTTGTTTCGTTCTTGCAATTGCTAAATCGCCTTCTTTAACTGTCTTTGTAATCGTAGAGCCGGCAGCCACATATCCGCCTTGTTCAATTGTAACAGGTGCAACTAAGTTTGAATTACTTCCTACAAAAGCTCCATCTCCTACAATAGTTTTATTCTTGTTCTTGCCATCGTAATTAACAAAAACTACTCCGCAACCAATATTAACATTTTTACCAATTTCTGCATCACCAATGTATGACAAGTGTGATGATTTAGAATTGTCACCTATAGTCGATTTCTTAACTTCAACAAAATCCCCTATTTTTACATTCTTACCTAACTTGCTACCAGTCCTCAAATAAGCAAAGGGACCTACATTAGTCATATCATCTATTTCTGATTCAATAACCTTTGAATTTTCTATAGTAACATTATTTCTTATTATAGAATTAATTATTCTTGAGCTTGGTCCTATTGTACACTCACTTCCAATTACCGTTCCTTCTTCAAGGTAAGTATTTGGATAAATAACAGTATCCCTGCCTATTATAACAGAATCCTCAATATAAGTAGAGTCCGGATCAATGATAGTAACACCTGAATACATGTGCCTTTGGTTTATTCTTTTCTGCATTATTTTAGTGACTTCTGCAAGCTGAACCCTGTCGTTAACAGCCTTTATATCTTCCGGATCCGGCAGTAACCAGCCTCCTATTTTATATCCTTGGCTATTTAAAACCTTCACTGTATCTGTAAGGTAGTACTCATTTTGTGTGTTATCAGTGGTAATTTTGCTTAGAGCATGTTTTAACAAATTCCCTTTAAAGCAAAATATCCCCGTATTTATTTCTTGAATCTTCTTTATTTCTTCAGATGCATCTTTTTCTTCTACAATCTTATCTACTGAATTATCAGTGTTTCTTACTATTCTTCCATAACCTTTTGGATTATCTAAACTAGCTGTCATAACTGATGCTGCATATTCGTTTTCTCTATGATAGTCCATGAATTCAACTAATGTTTCTTTTCTAATTAATGGGCCATCAGCACAAAGAATTAAGACTGTGTCTTCGTCGTCAATGTAATCCTCAGCAACCATTACAGCATACCCTGTGCCGTAGGGAGCATCCTCACCTATGGGCTGTTCGACAGTTTGTACATTCATGTCCTTAATATTATGTCCAACTTTTTCTTTTCCATGTCCCAAAACAACAATATTTTTTTCTATGCCTGAATTTAAAGATGCTTCAATTATGTATTTAATCATTTCTTTTCCACAAACCTTGTGCAGTGTTTTAGGAATGTCGGACTTCATTCTTGTCCCTTCACCAGCTGCCAAAACAATTGACATATTCATAATATTCTCCTTAAATTGTAATACTGAACCATTATATATCATATTATTTAGTAAGTCAAAAAATTATTCGCATAGCGCAGTGGAAATTGGGTTAGGTCATAAAGGGCATAATAAAAGGGTCTTTAAAAGACCCATACACTGTTGAGATAATCATCAGTTAGCGCTAGAGAAGAGCGGCTTCTTCTACGTTTTCGCTTTCTTCTAGGCGCTTTTCTTCATATGCTCTAAATACAGCCTCTGCAACAATATTTCTTGTTTCAGAATTAATCGGATGGGCTATATCCTTAAACTCCCCATCAGGCATCTTTCTACTTGGCATTGCAATAAACAAACCTTCTTGACCTTCTATTATTTTAATATCATGTACCACAAAACAATCATCAAAAGTCACGGAAACGATTGCTTTCATCTTGCCTTCCGAATTAATTTTTCTTACTCTTACATCTGATATTCTCATTTTGTCACCACCTTCCCCCAAAGTTTATGTCCATTTTTAGTATTATACTACATTTATCCAGTAATTGCAAAGAAAACATTTTCATATTTTGCCTAATAAGTATGAAATTATTTTAACAATTTTTGATTTGGTTTTATTTCTATTATACCTTCCTTGAAATTTATACTATTAAGTACCAATAATGAAATGTAATCATCTACTAATTTCTTTTCAGGCTCCTTTGTTTCTATAACTACAGCCGTTCCTACAACATGAGCATTGAATTCGCGCATCATATCCTCCATTCCTTTGCAGGTTCCGCCACCTTTCATAAAATCATCAACTAATAAAACCTTGGCATTATCCTTTAAAGACCTTCTTGATAAGGACATAGTTTGAATACTATTAGAAGAACCGGATACATAATTTATACTAACAGTTGCTCCTTCTGTAATTCTATTGTTCCTTCTTATTACCGCTACAGGTACGTTTAACATTAGACCTGTCATAAACGCTACAGGAATACCCTTTGTAGCAACTGTAACTATATAGTCAATATCCATATTAGAAAACTCAGATGAAATAACTTTAGCCATACTATATACAATATTCGGATTGTTGAATATATCAGTCATATAGATGAAGCCACCAGGCAATAATCTGTTTTTATGTGAAAACAATGAACAAAGCTCATCAAGTATTGCAATTTTTTCTTCACTTCCTAATATAGGAGTAAAAACAGCACCACCTGCTGCACCGGAAATGGTTTCTATCTTGCCAAAGTTCATCTCTTCGACTAAGTCCTTCACTATTGAAACATCTTCACTAATAGTTGATTTTGCTGCATTGAAAAGGTCACAAAAATAATTATATGAAAATACGTGATTTGGTTTTTCAGCAAAAACTTTCATTAATGCACCGATTCTTTGGTTTCTTTTATATTTTTTCTTCATAGTATCTCCTACGAATGTTTTTCTATAATTATATTACAAATGTTCGTATATTTCAAGAGCTTTATTTTAACAATCTACGCAATCGTCATTCTGAACGCAGTGAAAGATGCCCTAACCCCAGTTTTCAGAGTCTTTTTTCCGAAAAATGGGGTTAGGGCATTCGCTGTGTGGAATCACAGTTCTATAAAAAACGAGATCCATCCTTCGCTACACGTGACAAGGAAACGGGTTTGTTGTAATGTTGCTATTCTTTAATTAAGATCCCCCCCAGCAAAAATTATGGCTTTTTCTGTTAAAACCTCCATAGGATTAATAAAGTTTCCTTCAAATTTATATAGATACTGTGCTGACGATAATTCAGTACATCCTAACAAAAATGAACTAGCACCCAGTTCTTTCAATTCTTCTACACATTCAAATAAAAGGTCTGTACCGACATCATAGTTGCCTTTTTTTATAACATCATAGATAAATTCCATAATTACTTTTTGAGTTTTTACCGGAACGACAGTTTTTATACCAAGCTTAGAATAATAGTTTTCATATATTTTGGATTTAATGGTGCCGTCAGTAGCCATAAGGCCTACCACTGCATCTTGTCCATATTTTTCGTAAGTATACTTTGTTGTTTCTTCAGGCATATTTAAGAAGGGTATATTAACACTTTTCTTTATTTCATCTATAAAAAAATGTGCTGTATTACAGGGCATTATTAAAAAATCAGCACCGCTATTTTCTAGAATTTTCGCTGAATTTACTAATTCTTTTACAGGGCTTTCCCCATTTCCAAGTATAGCTTTTGTCCTATCTGGAATATTAGTATTGCTATCGACTAAAACACGAATGTGATCCTGATCCTTTTCAGCTTTTGTCCTTAATACAATTCTTTCAAATAAATGTACAGTGGCAAGGGGACCCATACCACCTATAATTCCTATTGTTTTCATTTTTCACCTCTAATAATTAATAAGAAAATTATATCATATTAAACTTAATCTAACAATATCCCCTTGTCACTTATGTCACTTATCAACACAAATCTAAGTAATTTACACCATTTTGTGGTTCAATTATTTTAATGCTACCATCTTTTTGTTTCCCTAAGATAAACAATGTGTAATGCATGTATGGTGAAGCATCAATCCAATGTTCCAAAAGTTCATCACCATCGGTTGTTTTTAAAGTAAGTGTATACCTTCCAGATGGAATAACCACATTGCACGACACTTTTCCATACTTAATATTGGAAAATAGAACAGTTCCATCAGATGCTGATAAAACAACTTCAGGAGCATCGACACATAAATTTGCCAACCTTAATGCAGCCATATTGTTAGCCATATGATGTGCTTTTTGCTCCGGCACCATTAATAGACAGATATCACTGTAGTCATCACTGTCTGCTGAAACTACTGCTGTGTATACTAAGTTATAATCTATTTCAATATCCGACTCAAATAATAACTTAGAATTTTTACCGGAATGTATCAGGACATGGTAAGAACCTGGAGGAAACTTTACATACTTTGTAAATTCACCAAGTCCTAAGTTCTCACCCATGAGTATGTCATTAACCTGCACATCAACCGGTTCATCAAATGTATTAAGGACTCTAAAATACGATTTTTTGCAAAAACAAGAACTCATCATGGTAGCATAATCCATATATCCACCATAAGGATATGTATTATAGTATCTATTTATATCAAACATATATCTTTTCACCTCTATCCCATTATATGAAAAGAGGCATTAAAGGTTCAATTATTCTATAAATAATGCTTCTTCAAAAAAACAAGGGCGAGCACGTGTCTCTCCAAGAACCTAGCTCTAAGAATGACACGGGCTAAGCCCTCTAGTTTAATTAATCATAGAATAATATGAATTTTATTTCACAACTATATTAAATATTTTTCCAGGTACATAAATTTCTTTTACTGTAGTTTTTCCCTCTAAATATTTTGAAATATTTTCATCAGTTTGTGCTAATTCTCTTGCTATTTCAACCGTAGCATCTTTAGCTAACATTATTTTTCCTCTTACCTTGCCGCTTACTTGGACAGGTAGTTCTATTACATCATCAATAGTTTTTTCTTCATCCCAAGTAGGCCAAGAAGCTTGATTCAACATGCCTTCAAATCCTTGCATCTCCCATATTTCTTCACTTATATGAGGAGCTACGGGATTAAGCAACAATATGAATGCTTTTAATTCATCTTTTGTAAGGTTACCGTCATTGAATATTTCATTCACAAAGCTCATCATAGCTGCAATTGCAGTATTATATTTCATAGTTTCGTAATCTTCGCTAACTTTTTTGATAGTTTTGTGCATAAGAGTTAAATGTTTTTGTGAGTATCCTTCTTCGTCAGTAAGCATCTCTTGCAACTTCCAAACCCTGTCTAAGAATCTTTTACAACCCTTTACGCTTGCATCATTCCAGATAGCATATTTTTCATAATCACCTATAAACATTATATATGTTCTTAATGTATCTGCACCAAATTCTTCTATTATATCGTTAGGATTAATTACATTTCCCCTTGACTTAGACATCTTCTCGCCGTCAGGACCAAGAATTAAACCTTGAGCTGTACGTTTTGCATAAGGTTCTTTAAAGGTTACAGCACCTATATCATACAAGAACCTGTGCCAGAATCTGGAATAAATCATATGTCTTGTAACATGTTCCATTCCTCCATTATACCAGTCAACAGGTCCCCAGTAATCGAATTTCTCTTTAGATGCAATAGCCTCATCATTATGAGGGTCTATGTATCTTAAGAAATACCATGATGAACCTGCCCACTGAGGCATTGTATCAGTTTCCCTTTTAGCATCTTCTCCACATACAGGGCATTTTACATTAACCCATTCTGGAATGTTTGCTAATGGAGATTCTCCCGTATCTGTAGGTTGATAATTTTCAACTTCAGGTAATTTTAAAGGCAAATCTTTTTCAGGTACAGGAACCATACCACAGTGAGGACAGTGGATTATAGGAATCGGCTCTCCCCAGTATCTTTGTCTGTTAAAGGCCCAGTCCTTCATTTTATAATTAGTTTTTCTTTCACCTAATTTATTTTCTTCCAAATAATTAGTAATCTTTTCAATTGCACCCTTTACTCTTAAACCGTTAATCATGCCGGAATTAATAAGTATCCCATCTTCAACATCAGTAAATGCCTCTTCTTCTATATTTCCACCTGCAATTACTTCAATTATAGGAATGTTAAATTTCGTTGCAAATTCCCAATCTCTTTGGTCATGTCCCGGAACCCCCATTACAGCCCCTGTTCCGTAACCCATCATAACATAGTCTGCAACCCAAACCTGTACTTCTTCCCCGTTAACAGGATTTATTGCTCTTAAACCTTGAATTTCCACTCCTGTTTTATCTTTTGCTAGCTGTACTCTTTCGAATTCAGTTTTCTTTCTTGATTCATCTTTGTAATTTCTTATTTCATCTATGTTGCTTATTTTATCTGCATATTTTTCAATAAAAGGATGTTCCGGAGCCATAACCATAAAGGTAACTCCATATAAGGTATCCGGTCTCGTAGTAAATACTCTTAAATTGTCCTCAGTATCCTTTAATTTAAAATCAACTTCAGCACCATAAGAACGGCCTATCCAGTTTTCCTGTTCAAGTCTAATTCTTGGCAAATAATCAACTTCATTAAGCCCATCTAATAGCTTATCTGCATATTCTCTAATTTTTAAGAACCAAACATCCTTTTCCATCTGTACTACTTGGCTGCCACAGCGGTCACATTCACCATTTTGTGAATCTTCATTTGCAAGAACAACCTTACAGCTGTTACAAAAGTTTACATATGTTTTATCCTTATAGGCAAGCCCATGTTTAAATAATTGTAAAAATATCCATTGTGTCCATTTGTAATAGTTTGGATCTGTTGTATCAACAGTTCTTGACCAATCAAAAGAATATCCTGCAGCCTTAAACTGAGAAGTAAAAGTCTTAATATTCTCGTCAGTTACTTTCCTTGGATGTTCTCCTGTCTGTATTGCATAGTTTTCCGTAGGAAGTCCAAAAGCATCCCAGCCTATTGGAAATAGAACATTGTATCCCTCTAACCTTCTTTTTCTTGATAATACTTCAAGAGATGTATATGCTCGTATGTGTCCTACATGCAAGCCTGATCCTGATGGATATGGAAATTCAACTAAACCGTAAAATTTCTTTTGGTCTGTATTATCTTTCGCTCTAAAAGTATCATTTTTTTCCCATATATCCTGCCACTTTTTTTCAATTGCTTGTGGATTGTATGTTTTCATTTTTAGCCTCCATAT
>CAZTML010000006.1:12624-30137 GCA_964614935.1 uncultured Clostridia bacterium
GCCACTTTTTTTCAATTGCTTGTGGATTGTATGTTTTCATTTTTAGCCTCCATATTTTTCAAAATTGCAGTCTCATTCAGCAAAATATCCGCTCCTTGCGTCGCATATTTTGGGAATTCGTTGCGTTTGACCTACCAACCATTTTTCAGAAAAAAGACTCTAAAAAATGGGGTTAGGGCATACAAAAATCTTCCTCCCAGTTGGGACGAAGATTCCGCGGTACCACCCAAATTAGGCCTAAGCCTCACTCAATATTATAACGGCATCACCGTTTGAAACTACTTTGTTTCGCTCCAAATACTCATGGACGAGTTCAATTTTTCCCAATACCGTCTCACACCAGCCGACGGCTCTCTTAAATTGTTTACAAACCTACTACTTCCAATCACAGTATGTATTAACTTAAAATCGATTATATCAAAACAATAATTCAATTGCAAGACAAATTGTAAAACTTTGCAAAATACCTCATTGACCTTATTTTAGTGATTTCCTTCTTGCCCATAATTCTCTTATCAATTGAATTAAATTCCCTTCACTAGGTAAGGGATAGCAACAGGTAAAATTTACACTCTTATTATACAGTATTTTCCTGAATATGTGTTATTGAATTTAACATAAAGTTCTAATTGTATTATAATTGTTTAAAATTACTACTAATGGGTAATATTTTTATATAATTAATTAAGAAAGGATAGATAATGAAAAGTCTTTTAATTATACTATTTATAGTAATTGTAATAACTATAATATTGACAGGATGTACAACAATGATAAACGATCAAAAAACTACTATCTATAAAAAAATTAGCCCTGAAGAAGCAAAAGAAATAATAGAAAGTGAAGATGTTATAATTTTAGATGTAAGAACACAGGAAGAATACAATGGAGGTCATATAGAAAATGCTGTCTTGCTGCCGGTAAATGACATATCATCTAAAGCTGAAGAAGTACTTACAGATAAAGACGCAAAAATACTTGTTTACTGCAGAAGCGGAAATAGAAGCGCCACAGCATCTAAGCAATTAATCAAAATGGGATATACGGATGTCTATGACTTTGGAGGAATAAGCACCTGGCCATATGAAATTGTAAAATAAGATGGAATTTCAAGGTCCATCCCTAGAATTCCTAGCTATATAAAAAAGCAACTAACGGAATTAATAGCTCCGAGAGTTGCTTTTTTGATAGTGCATTTATATAATATTTATTCAACTATTTTATTTCTGCACCTGTTTCTATGGCAGCATCTTTTGCCTTGAAAATCTTCTTCCCCTTCACAAAGCCTGTAGTCTCCGCCTTCTATTCTTAATACTTTACCATTAACCAATGATTCAGCTAACTTCTTTCTGGCTTCCTGATAAATACCCTGGACAGTGGTTCTTGCTACATGCATCTGACCTGCGCATTCCTCTTGGGAAAGGCCTTCTAAATCTATTAGTCTTATGGTTTCATATTCATCTATCGACATAATAACGTAGTGATCTTTTTCAACAGGAGAACCTAAAGGTCCAAAGCGGTTAACATCAGGCAAACAGCAAACCTTTCTCCATTTTCTTGGTCTGGCCATTCCAACACCTCATTTCTTGTTATCTTTATTATATCTTTTTTATATAATAAGTCAAACTCAAAATTATAGGTTATTCTCCGCACTCGTCATGATGCTTATGTTCATTACAAACTGAGCCTGTAGATTTTAAGTTGCCTTTTAGATATTCTTCTACAGCTAATTTTGCCTGGCCTTTAGCGCCTGTTATTACCTCTATACCCTTTTCATTAAATATTTCAACTGCTCCTCCCCCCATTCCTCCTGATATGATCACATTTACTCCCATATCATTTAAAAAGTTAGGAAGAAAGCCAGGTCTGTGTCCCGGGTTATTTATAGACTCACTTTTTACTATCTTATTGCTTTCTGTTTCATAAATATTAAAATTTTCACAATGACCAAAGTGTCCTGTAACCATTTCTTTTTCACTTGCAACTGCTATCTTCATCTTAATCCTCCATCTTTTCTAAAATTTCTGCTATATTAACAAACAAATTATCCCCGTAAAGTTCAATCATTCCTTTATCCACCATTGAAGCTATTTTCGGATCTATGGGAAGCTTTGCAACAACTTCTAAACCGTACTTTTTAGACGCTTCTTCGATTTTACTGTCTCCGAATATTTTATGTTCCTTTTCACAATCAGAACATTTGAAATATGACATATTTTCAACTATTCCAATGATTGGAACATTCATCATTTCGGCCATTTTTACGGCTTTTTCAACTATCATTGAAACTAATTCCTGTGGAGATGTCACTACAATAATTCCATCTATGGGTATTGACTGAAACACGGTCAGAGGCACATCCCCTGTTCCGGGAGGCATATCAACAAACATATAATCTACGTCTTCCCATATAACATCTGTCCAAAACTGTTTCACCGTGCCTGCTATTATTGGTCCTCTCCACACAACAGGGTCAGTAGTATTTTCCAACAATAAATTTATAGACATAATGTCTATGCCGGTTTTGCTTTTAACCGGTAATACTCCATCACCATTTCCTCTTGCCTTTTCTCTTATACCAAATGATTTTGGAATTGAAGGACCGGTAATATCAGCATCTAGTATTGCTACCTTGTGGTTTCTTCTGTTCATTGTTACTGCAAGCATTGACGTAACCAAGGATTTACCTACGCCCCCCTTACCGCTTATAACACCTATTACTTTTTTAATCTTGCTTTGTGGGTGTGGCTTTTCCAAAAAATCAGTTTGTGCTTCTTTTCTGCTGTCACATTCCTGGCTGCATGAAGAGCAGCTTTCATTACAGTTTTCACTCATTTTCTTCTCCTAATTGCTTAAAATTTTTATTGTCTCATTGTATACTTTTTGCACTGCTTTTCCTGCTGTACAATCAGTATCAACAATTGTCAAACCATTGTTTACAGCTTCCACTGCCTTTTTATCAAATGGGATTTCTCCTACGAAATCAATGCTCTTATCTCGACAGAATCTTTTTATCTTTTCAGTGTTTTCAATATTTGTATCGTATTTATTTACGCAAACTGCTAATTTGGTGTTAAATTTATTAGCTGTTTCAATAATTCTTTTCATATCGCTTATTCCGGACAAAGAAGGCTCAGCAACTATTAAAACCATATCCACACCAGTGATTGATGCAATAACGGGACATCCTATGCCCGGTGAGCCATCAATTATTGCAAAGTCTGCATCTGTAGCAAGCCTCATATTTTTCTTTACTTCTGTTACAAGCATACCGGAATTTCCGCTTCCCATTTTTAACTCTGCTGTTGAAAAAACTTTAGGTCCTCTGTACAAGGTCATGTCTCCTGCCTTGTATGGTACTAAACTTATAGCTGAAGTGGGACATATTACCTGGCATACTCCGCATCCTTCACAATCATACTCATTGACTTTATATCCATCCTCATTATTTATGGCATCAAATCTGCACTTTTCATAACACAAATTGCATTCAATACACTTATCCTTATCTATTACAGCTATATCCAGACCGTAGTAATCTGAATGGTCTGGCTTAGATTTGTGTTCCATAATCAAGTGCAAATTCGGAGCATCTATATCACAGTCTGCATAGGCCTTGGCATTAGAAAGTTTAATAAATGCACCGGCAACCGTAGTTTTTCCCGTACCGCCTTTACCGCTAAGAATTAATAGCTGTTTCATTCTTAACCTCCTCATGAATTGTTTTTAGCAATGAAGAGAATAAACCGTAATATTTCTCGTTCTTTTCTGCTGCTATTTCTGCATTTGAATTTATTTTACCCAATTCATTTTCGAAAGGTATCTTGCATAATACCTTGATATTGTTATCCTTACAATATTCTTCTGCAGGATTTTCAGCTTCCAAGCATTTATTAATAACTGCCCCAAATGGTTTATTAAATATTTTAACAAGATTATATACCATATTAAAATTATGAACACCAAACAAAGTTGGCTCTGCCACCAATATACAATAATCTGCATCTTTTATACTTTCCATTACGCTGCAGGAACTGCCCGGTGGACAGTCTATAAATGAATAAGGTTTATTATTACTCTCACTTAAAAGCTTTTTAATAATATTTACTCCCGTTTCTTCACCTGGATTTAATATGCCCGTATAAATGCTAAGATTATTAAAAATCCCTTCCTGTATTTCTCCAATTTCTTTATCTTTCTCATTTATTGCCTTTTCAGGACACAATAACATACACCCTCCACAGGAGTGACAAATTTCTTCAAATACAAATACTTTGTCTTTTATATATGCCAAGGCATTGAACTTACAAAATTCAACACATTTCCTGCATCCCTTGCAACTTTCATTGTCAATCTGGGGAATTTTTACGAATATCTTTTCCTCTTTAACAATTTCAGGCTTTAAGAAAAGGTGTCCGTTAGGCTCTTCAACATCACAGTCAAAATAATTTGAATTATCGGCAACATAAGATAAGTTTACGGATACGAATGTTTTGCCTGTTCCGCCCTTGCCGCTTAAAACAGCAATCTTCATTTTATCTTGATCCATGACCATGAAAACCTGAGTGTATTTCTGTTAATATTTTTAATTTATCATCTTTTAGATCTGATAGGTTCTTTTCAATTGAATTATCAGATGATTTGTATATTTTAATATCCGCTGCCTTTAATACTTCTGCTGCATTTTCACCGCATCTTGGAGTTATTAAAACATCTGCATTATTATCTACGATAATCTGAGCTGCCTTAATCCCTGCTCCGCCCTGGCTGTTTGCTGCAGTATTATCGATAAAAACACTATCTTCATTTTCTGTATCATAAAACATAAAATATGGTGCTCTTCCAAATGATATACACACATTACTTTTAATATTCTTTTCCTCAACCGGAATTGCTACTCTCATAATATCCTCCATATTTGCGACATATGCCGATAATTAAAATTATAAGTTTGTAATCGACATATGTCAATATTTATTTTTTTCACCGTGAAAGCTTGAGTGAAATTCACCTAACAAAGATAGTTTATTGGCATTAAAATAAGCAATGTTTTCTTCTGCATTTCCCTCTTTCGCTTCATAAACAAAAACTTCTGCATTCCTGAATAATTTTTCTGCATTTTCCCCACACCTGTTTGTTATTACTGCTCTAACGCCATTGTCAGCAATAACTTGTGCTGCTCTTATTCCTGCACCTCCCTGTTCTACTACAGCTCTATTATCCAAAAATTCACTTTCTTTTGTAACTGTGCTGTAAATAAGGAAATAAGGTGTTCTACCAAAAGAACCATTAATATTTGATTTAATTGACTTCTCTTTTATTGGAATTGCTATCTTCATTTCCACCTCCAATTTCTAAACCTTCATTAGTCCTATAAATCTTCTAGTTCATTTTCAATAACTTTTAGTTGTGATTCTAAAAATTCTTTTTTGTTTTCCAAAAATTCTTTCTCTGTTATATTCCGATTAAATCCATCTCCAAATCCATAACCTGCACCAAATCCCGGTCCGAATCCTCTTCTTCCGTAAGCTCTTTCATAGCAGTTTCTTCTGCCGTAAAACTTAGTTCCACAAAATCCAAAACCTCTTCCGGTCATTTGTCCCATTCCTATAGGACCTCTTCCATCTCTAGCTGGCATTTTAATTCCTCCTTTTATTATTGACATATGTCATTTATAATTATATTATACACCGTTTATGACATATGTCAATAACTAATTTAAAAAACTGCAAATATTTTTTATTTGCAGTTTTTATAGGTTATACTTGGCATCCTGAGCGTAAGCGAAGGATCTCGTCACTTAAAACCTTACTCCTTATAGTTTCTCTAACTCTCTCATATAAACATCTTTATAAGTATCTAATCCCGTTACCTCTTTAGCTAAATCTGTCAAAGGGAAAATATCACTTCTGTCTATATATTTTATATCAAACTTACGGTTTAAGGCTAATAGTTGTTTCACACCTGCACTTGTCCTGTTTATAAATGAATATACTCCAACTGCTCCTGTTGGTAAATCTTCTGCTTTATCATAATAAAGCTTAAGTTCCCTTATATCAGCAAAAATTTCTTCTTTTGTCTTTCCAAAACTTTCATATTCTTTAGGTATATTGCCTGCTTCTATCAATTCTCCAACAAGCTTTCCAACCATTGCTGCAGCCATTGCGGGCCTGCCAAGGGCTACAAAATTAATATAGGGAGCCCCGAGAGCTAATCCTTTAAATACTTGGTCTTCTAGAGCAAAGCCTCCTGTAATTGCAACCTGAGGCAGGAAATATCCTTTTTCATCCATTGCCTTTAAAATATCATAGAGCATGCTTTCCAGATTAAGAGTAGGCATTCCCCATTCATTCATCATTTTAACGGGACTGTTGCCGGTACCTCCCCCTGCACCGTCAAAGGTAACCAAATCCACTTCATTTTCAGATGCAATTTTTAAAATTCTTATAGAGTCTTTTGGATCAAAGGGACCTGTTTTAAAACAAATACGCTCAGCTCCCAATTCTCTTAAATGAGTAATTCGTTTCTTTAGTATTTCTTCATTCCATATAGGAAGCTTGCCTATTTTTTCAAATACCGGACCTTTGCCATTTTCGAAATTTTCAACTGTTTCTGGATCTGATGGGTCAGGATATACCAGGTAGCCCTTTTCCTGAAGTTTTAAAGCTTCTTCTAAAGAATTAATTCTTCCCATTCCCTGAATTCCTTTTGCAGCCTGACCAAATTTAAGCTCCACTGATTTTACGCCTAATTTTGGTATAACATAATCCAATACACCGGAATTTTCGTCGTCATAGCTTGCCTGCATGATGATATCTCCATAGCCTCGGTTGTATTTTCTATAGTCATTAACCATTTCTTCAACTAAAGGAGAATAGACTACTTTGCCATTTTCTAAAACTATGTTTTTATCATTAGGGATAGCATCCTCACCGATTACTACAGATATTCCTGCAAGGGATGCACCAATAAAATAGTCTTTCCAGTTTAATTTTGCAATAGCAGGTAAAATGATGGGCGTTTTCATCTTAACCTTATTTTTTATTCCAAATTCACATTCAGTTTTTACTTTCGGGTAGGTTGCTTCATTAGCATCTTCCTCACATCCTAATGCTCCAAACACCCGTCCGTTAATGGATAAATGTGAAAAATCCAAGGGATAATCTTTTTCAGAAGCAAATTGATTTATATCCCTCCTGTATGGATAAGTTGCTTCTGACCCTCTCACTGCTGATAAACCAATTTCACAAGTACCGATACAGTTAGCTGTGCATACTGAACACATTCCCGAAAATGGAGAAACGTTTTCAGGAGTTCTGATTTTTGTTTTAGATATTGTACTTCCTAAGGCTGGGCTATACGACATATTGCACCTCCAAATTTTATTCTATATTATTAATTATAAGCCTAATGCGACATATGTCAATAACTTATTGAAAATACTTCCAATAATTCCAGGGACAGACCTAGGAATTCCATATATTTCGCAGTCAATTAGACATTTTTTCAAAGTTGATTTTAATATCAATCAAAAACCGTCCCCAATTATTGTCTAATTATTTTATAGAAATTAGATATTTATCTAATTTACCTATTGACATTAGATAAATATAGTCGTATAATGTAAAAAAGACATTCTCGGAGGTTTTCATGAGTTTAAAACTTATAAAACAAAAAGATTTTTCACTCTTAATATTGGGAAAATTAATTTCATTGCTTGGCAGCAATATGCTGCAATTTGCTTTGTCATTATATGTATTATCACTTACCGGTTCGGCTACTATTTTTGCTTCCATGCTCTCTATTACAATCATACCAAGGCTTATTTTTTCTCCGGTAGCCGGTGTCTTTGGAGATTGGTTTGACAGGAAGCGATCAATTGTATCCCTTAATATGGCCAATACATTAATAATCGGTACATTCGCAGTAATTTATTTGATTAACGCAGGCATATCTATACCACTTATTTATGTGTTTGTTGTTTTATTGGAAATTACCGAAATATTTTATCATTCAGCCCTTGCTGCAGTAATTCCAAGCATTGTAGACAAAGAGGATTATTTAGATGCTAATTCACTTAATTCTGTGGTCATGAATATTGGAAATATCCTATCACCTATATTGGCTGCCCTCCTCTATAGCATATACGGAATGCAGATAATATTAATAGTTACTTCTATATGCTTTTTATTGTCAGCCACAAGCGAAATGTTCATCAATATACCTAAATCAAATAGCAAGCCTGAAAAGATAAGCATAAAGGCTTTCAAAGAAGATTTTAACGAAGGAATTAAAGTTATTAAAGGCAATAACCTTTTATCCATGATGATAGGTTTGGGCACAATGGTAAACTTTACGGTTTCACCACTTTTTGGTGTTGTGGTTATTTATTTCTTAAGAGAAATCATACTAATAACAGACATGCAGTTTGGGATATTTCAAATGATATTTTCCATATCTATGTTAGCAGCTCCAATATTTTGCGGTAAAATTATAAAGAATATAAAAATCGGCAAACTCTTATTCCAAGGTTTTCTAATTATGTGCTTGTTAATATTTGTCATGTCTTTATTCACTTCAAACAATATCATGAATATTTTCAATACTAATATGTTTTCATATACCGGCTTATTAACTATATCTTTCATTGCAGGGATGGTTGTAACAGTAATTAATATAGCTTTAGGGACCCTATTTGATAAAATAGTTCCCCTTAATCTAATGGGAAGAACATCTACTGTTCTAAGTTTCGCTTCCACAATATTTACACCCATTGGTCAAATGATATCTGGCTTTTTATTAGATATAACCTACCCAAGCATTGTTGTTATCATTAGCGGTATAATTTTATTAATAACAGTTATGAAATATAGGAATGCTTTAATGAATTATGATATAATTGCTGAAAAGGAAAAAAATGAAGAGCAATTAGAAGAATTAGAAAAATGTCAAAATTGCGAAGAATTTGAGGAACATGAAGAAATAGAAAGATATCATGATTATGAAGAATCTAAAGAACATATAATATGTGAATTTTCCAAACAAGAAGGAGAGTTAAATGAAGTTTAAATTTTATCCAACAGAAAGTAGAATATATGATTTTTTACAATTTCCGGCTTTGATTTTTAAAAAGAAAAAACTTGAAAAGTCAGAAGTTTTTGATAAAGAAATACCCATGGATGAATTTTTTAATTTAATAAGTAAAGCAGAAGAAAAGCTAAAACCATTTAAAAAGGATATAGAATTATTTTATTCTGAAAAATTTGCATTTAATTATGATTTTATAGATTTAATGACTGACGTTTATACCTTTTTTGGCTATAATAACGAAAAAGATTATTTGAATATGCTGCTTAATTTAAGTGAAAAAGAAATCAGCACCGGTATCGCTTATTCATTTTTGGCTACCAATGAAGAGATTAAGGATTTTTCGGATGAAATCTTGAAAAAAGCTGAAATTATGAATAAAGACGATATAATTTCAATAATAAAAGTTCTGCCTGTAGACCCTACAAAAAAGTGGAACTTATTTGTAATAATTGAAGATCCTTTGAAATATATGAAGATATATGTGGATTTAATGTATGCATTGCTGCCAATTTTCGGTGAAATCTATTCATCTTATGAAGATGAAGTTATTAACTGCGGAAAACACTTAATGGATTTATTAAATATTAAAGGTGCTGAAGGGTTAAGAGAAATTTCCTACTCCATAATTGACACAGATATTATCACAAACGAAGAAAATCCTTTATTAATTTCTGCAACTGAGCAATATGCCATAACAATCTCCTATTCAAGTAAAAATAATTATTTGATGTGGGGTTTAAAAACAGAAGAATACTTCATAAAGAAAAAAGAAATAAATGAAAACAAGGTTAATGAAAGGGTTCATGTTTTCAAAAACTTAGGAGATAAAACCAGGTACGAAGTAGTGAAACTTCTATCTACAGGGGTGACTTCAACAAAGGAAATTGCCAATACCTTAGGAGTTTCAAGCGCTACAATATCATACCATCTGAGCAATCTCATGCAGGCGAAAGTTATAAAACCAGGTCTAGCAGATGATAAATATAATTACATAGTAAATTACGTATATATTGAAGAAATCTTGGAAGATTTCAAAGAAGATATTGGAATTCTTGGTACGGACATGTAACTTGTACCAGGTGGGTTTACTTATGTGGAGGATTTTTGTTCCATATTAATTTAATTTGGGGTTTTTTTAATTAATTTTGACTAAACGAAAAAGGTTCTTGATAATTGATATATATTATCAACTGGCAAGAACCGTCCCCGATTTTGCGATTATGTTAATATTCTAATTTTTTCTATCCTGTTTCTATCAATGGCCTCTATAATAAATTTAATATTTTCATATTCAATTACTTCCCCTGACTCAGGAAGTCTATCAACGATACCTATAACAAAACCTGCTATAGTATCATAATCATCAGACTCTATATGGGTCCCAATTAGTTCATTTATAACCTCTATTTTTACGCTTCCATTAACCAAATATTCATCTTCTTTTATTACTTCAATTTCCTTAATTTCCTTATCATATTCATCTTCTATGTCGCCTACTATTTCTTCTACTAAATCTTCAATTGTTACTATACCCTCTGTTCCACCATATTCATCTAATACAATGACAATATGAGTACGATTTGTTCTCATTTCTTTAAAGAGTTCTTTAATAGACTTAAACTCAAGAGTAAAATAAGGTTGGCGAATATATTTTCTTAAATCAAAATCTTCTTTATGTATTTCTAAAAATAATAAATCCTTTACGTACAATACACCAATTATATTGTCAATTGTATCTTCATATACAGGTATCCTGGAATATTGCTCATAATTAATTACCTTTATGATTTTTTCATAAGGTAAATCGACATCTATTGCAACAATATCTGTTCTTGGAACCATTACATCATTAACTAGTGAATCGCTGAAATCAAATACATTGTGGATCATGTCCTTTTCTTCGCCTTCTAATATACCCTCTTTGTAGCTTACACTCACTATGGTTTTTAATTCTTCTTGTGTAATAAATGGTTGGTTTTTGTCTACATCGCCTCCCAATATTTTGACCATAAAATTTGTTATTTTAGTCAAAATAAAAGAAATGGGAGTTACAAGGACAATAACAAGTTGAACAAAACCAGAAAGTCTCAAAGATACTTTTTCCGAATTTTGAGCGGCTAAGGATTTTGGAGTAATTTCTCCAAATATTAGGATCAATAAAGTCATTATACCTGTTGCCAATCCTACCCCTCTATTGCCAAAAGCATCTATAGCTAAGGATGTCATCAAAGAAGACGCACCAATATTAAACACATTATTGCCAATAAGTATAGCACTAAGAAGTTTATTTGGGTCACTAAGTAATTTATTTATCCTAGCTGCGCCCTTTTCATTGTTTTCAACCATCTGTTTAACACGAATTTTACTTAAGGACATCAAAGCTGTTTCTGATGCTGAAAATATGGCAGAAAAAGACAAACAAATAATTAATATAATAATTTTCCACAAGCTATCCGAATCCAAAAACCATCACTCTCCTAAATTTTATTATATGTTTTTTGTTGCTAATTACACTTTGATATGCAAGTATATTTTATTATGAATTTAATGTCAACAGTAATTAAATTTGCATCACCTAAGATGCATTGTGCATGCCTATTAAAAACTAAATTTTTCAGTGATGATTTCCCGTTTCATAGCACCATTTAGCTATTTCTCCAATAAGGTCAAAGGGTATGGCCTTAGAATATTGAAACTGTATCGCCCCTTTGCTTGTTTTATATTCAGCTAACTTATCAGCAAAATGTTCAATAGCAACAGGACCTGGATATATGCCTAAGTGATTTTTGAAGGCTGCAAAATGGATTACATTATGTTTTTTCCAGAATGTAGGCATGGACCAAGATATTCTTTCTTCTGTTTCAGGAACGGATCTACAAATTACATCCCTCACCTGGTGTAAAATAGGCTGAATATTTTCAGGCTGACCTAGAATATATTCATCAATTGATTTTGGCTTTTCACAAAAGTGATCTTGATTTTGATTCTTAAATTCACGTCCGCATTTAGGGCATTGCCACATTATTTTCACACTCCTTAAAGCTTATATTTACTATTTTTATTTATTATCTAATTTCAATCTCATGGCATTAATAGATACAATTACATTCAGAACATTAGAATTCTTAGCATGCATTAGATATACCCCAAACTTTGAAGTTCAAACTAAAAAGACCATACGGTTTTTTCTTTAAGGAAAATACTGAAAATATATGTTTACAATACCCTAGTAATTTAGTATACTATAAATCGGCATTTAAAATCTACCGCGGCAACAATAATAAAACGGAGATGAAATAAATGGCAAAGATGATGGGACCAAGATTCAAACTATCCAGGAGATTAGGATTGAACATATATGGTCATCCAAAGGCAATGAAAAGAGCAACACCAGGTACTAGTAGGGCTGACAGAAAGTTGTCTGACTATGGACAACAGTTGTTGGAAAAACAAAGGCTAAGATCATATTACGGAGTTATGGAAAAGCAATTCGTCAGATATGTAAAATTAGCTAAGAAATCCAACATTCAGACAGGTCATGCATTAGTTAAGATTTTAGAATCAAGACTTGACAATTTAGTTTATAGGATGGGTTTTGCTTCATCAATAAGACAAGCAAGACAAATGGTTGTCCATGGACACTTTTTAGTAAATGGAAACAAAGTAGATATTCCATCTTATCTGTGTGAAGTTGGAGATATTATTACTTTAAAAGAAAAATCAAGATCAGTAGAATTATTTGCAGATAACTTCAAAAATGCTAATCTGAATACCCTTCCCTATATCGAAAGGGATGAAGGAAACTTTTTAGCATCATTTTCAAAGGAACCTGAAAGAAATGAAGTTCCTATCGAAATCAATGACCAATTAGTAGTTGAATATTACTCGAAATTGATTTAGCATAAAAACATATAAAAACCGACTTTCTATAGTTAAACCAAGAATATAACTATAGGAAGTCGGTTTTTATTATGGCATTCTTTTTTTTATTCCACTACGACTGCTGTTCCCGATGCTATTACCATCATCATATTATTAGCACTTCCCAATATTTCATAGTCTATGTCCACGCCAACAACTGCATTTGCACCCATCTGGCGGGCCCTTTCTCCCATTTCATCAATGGCATTTTCCCTCGCATTGATTAATTCGCCTTCATATGAATTAGACCTGCCACCAAAAAAGTTTGTAAGACCTGCAGCAAAATCCTTTACAAAATCAACTCCTGATACAACTTCTCCAAATACTATTCCTTTGTATTCAATAATTTTCTTGCCTTCTAATGTTGGGGTTGTTGAAATTATCACTTTTTCTCCTTTTAAAAATTTATTTTATTAAAAAATTTCTTTTCTATTATAACTGTTTTACTGTTGTTATGCCACTCAATATTATAACCAAAAGCTTTAAAAATTGACCTTAATGGTATATATGTCCTGCTGTCTTTGATTATTACTTTTCTCTCAGGGTATTCATAACGTTATAATAGGAAAAAGCACCTATCTTTCTGATGAATAAGATGCTTTAGATTAATGTTTTAATATAAGACTCTTGTTGCTCCGTAATAATAATATGAAAAATATCCTGCATTTAGTGGACTAATTTTAACAGATTGTCCAGGTACGGGTGAATGAATGAAATTACCATCACCTACGTATATTCCCACATGACTCAATCTATAAGAAGATGGTGAATATTTAAAATATACTAAATCTCCCGGCATAAGCTCAGATTTGTCAACTCTAACTCCAACTGAATACTGATCTGTTGATGATCTTGGCATTTCAACTCCGAAATTTTTCATCACATACTGGACGTATCCTGAGCAGTCAAAGCCCCTTGGAGAACTCCCTCCGTATGCGTATGGAGTTCCTAAGTACTCTTTAGCATACCCAACAATATTAGCCCCTACATTTTCTGAATCTTTCAAAACTTCGATAATTCTTACGTATTCAGCACATATATAAGCAGTGTTTGATTCAAAGTTTATTTCATACCAGCCATCTGTCTCGGATAATATTTCAATTGAAGTACCAAGGGACAGTTGTCCTAACTTTTTTGTTTCAGTAGAAGGTTCACTTCTTACATTTAAAATATCAACCGTAACCATGCCTTTTCTATTTTCAGGCACTTCTTCTGTTTCTGATTGAGTTTCTATTTGAGAATCTGTTTCAATTTCTGTTTCTGATTGAATTTCTATTTGAGAATTTGTTTCGATTTCTGTATCGGATTCTACTTCTGTGGCGAATGCTGTAGTGGATAGCATAATAGACGCGATTCCTGCAATTAAAAGAATTTTTGTAATTTTCATATGTACAACCCATATAATTTAAGTTTTAAATTATATTCCTTTCCTCGTATTAAGGTTAATAAGTGCTAATAACCAAAAATTTTATCAGTAAATGTGAAAACGATATCTAAGACAGCTTATCAAAATCCCTTATAAAAGTCAATCAAAACATTTGTTCGAACTCATCTATTTCTATTAAGTAAATGTGCTGTAAGCTACTATTTTTAAGGGCTTAGAAAAATAATATCCCTATATAGATGTAAAAAAATAGCTCAAACTTTGAAGTTCGTACTAAAAAAGACCATGCAGTTTTTTCACGATAGGTTCATTAATTAAGTGCTTCAAATATACCTAAGGTAATGATAATCACTCCGGATACAATTGTGGCTCTTTTACTAAATAGTTTTGAAAAATAATATGAGCCTAAATAGCATCCAAATGTAATCATTAAAAAGCTTAAAACAAATGTTAATATTGATGTCAATAAAATGTTAAGGCCTGTAATACTTGCTCCTATGCCAAGTCCCACATTATTTATTGATAAGGCCAAAGCTAAAATTATGGACTCTTTTACATCTATAGTAGAAGAGTTATCCTTATCTGCCTTTTCCGGGTTATCTAAAATACAATCAGAATCTACACCTTTAATTAATGGCTTAACTATAGTCCAGACTCCTATCAATATAAGAATTGTGCTACCAACTACATTCGATCCGTTTATAGGTAATAACTTAACTATTCCTTTACTAAGTAACATTGACAAAATCGTCCCTATCATAGTTATAAAAGATATTAACAGATTACTTACATGCCCTACTTTAATTTTTTTAATACCATATGACAAGCCTACAACAAAGTTATCTGTATTAGCAGAAATCGCATACAATAACGAGGACAATATATTCATTCAATAAACCTCCATATAAGATAATATCCTTCTTATACTATTCATCACATGGAGATTATGTTAATAGTTTAGTTAAAATGTAACTGTAACCTAGATATTCAAAAATGCAACGAAAAATTAAACGTTGTAAATCTATTGAAACCATGTAGAAATTTATCATAACATTCAACATAATCAAGTTTAAGCATATAATAAAATAAGATTTTTTATGAAAGGAAATGATATAACTTGAATTGTCCAATTCGTCCTTATTATAGATTAAATATTCAAGAGACTGGTTCACTTGAGGTCATAGTAGTTGATGACAGAAATAGACCTTTGCCGAATGCATTAATTCGGATAATCAAATTGTCATATAAAGGTCACTATAATGAAACTGCAGAAGGTGTAATTGTAAAAGAAATATATACTGATAATAATGGAAATGCTCACGTGCAATTACCAACATTAAATGACTTAATGGATACCAATGATTATTATGCAGCGAGCATTTATAAAGATGGTTATAGTAATTCTTATATTTACTATATTCAAATTTATCCTAAGATTAATACTATATTCAATGTGTATTTATCCCTAAAGGTTGAGGGTCAACCTGAAAAAGTTAGACTTTTTTTCAGCCAAGGATAGAAAGAAATCATGAACACTGATTTATAAGGTTTACATACATGGTCATTTTTTTATAAATTTATACAGTATAAAGGCAATAATCAAAGGAATTATCATTAATAGATACATTCTACCATAACCCACCACTGAAGCTATAATACCAGCTATTATTGAACCAAGTCCTAATCCTCCGTCAAAGAAGGTAAAAAAAGTAGCATTTACGCTTCCGATTTTCCCCTCCGGGGCATAGGAAACTGCCATAGTTAGAAGACTTGATTCCAAAAGTCCGAATCCTGTTCCATAGAGTGCAGCACTTACTACAAAAATAATAATATTATGTGACTGACTTAATATAATCATTGATAAAATCGATATTGTAATTCCTGAATATACAAAAATATCAAAACCTTTTTTGTCCATCATCTTTCCTGCTAATGGTCTAATGACCATTAAGAACAATGCGTATACTGTAAAAAACAAGCCAATATTTTCTACTCCTTGTTCCATACCGTATACAGTGATAAATCCAATTATTGCACCGTATGTAATTGTAATCAATCCAATAATTACAGATGGACCTAAAGATTCCTTTTCAATAGATAATAATTTACCCTTTCTTACATGAATTTTTACAGGTTTATCTACTGGCTTATACTTTATAAACAGCGAAAATACAAGAGCCGCCAATACTAAGATTCCACCTAGTAATGCAACCTTAGAAAATCCTAGAGCATTCAAAATACTTATACCCATTAATGGTCCAAGTGCCATTCCCAGTCCGTTGGAAAGGTTAAAAAGCCCTATTCCCTCTCCAAAACTTTCCATTGGTATTGTTTCAGTAGCAACTGTCATAACTGCAGTGTTTCCTATTCCCCATCCAATTCCATTAATAAATCTAATAATCATTATCAACCATATAATTTCAAATAAGCCAAGAAAATAAGTAGTTACTAAAAGGATTATAAATCCTATAATAATGACTATTTTCTTATTTAAATTGTCGAGGGCAATTCCTGCAAAGGGTCTGATTAAAACAGCAGCTATTGTAGCTAAACCTGTAATCCAGCCTAAAATCTTTTCACTTCCTCCAATATGTTCCACATATAAAGGTAGTGTTGCAACTATCATTTGAAAACTCAAAAATATAAAAAGGTTAACCACAGTAATTAATATAAAATCTTTTGTCCACAATGTCTGTTTATTTTCCATTTTGTCTCCTTCGATTTGCCTTTATAGTTTTTTTGGGGCCTTGTTCCACAATATATAGATTTAATTATCTTTTCCTTTCAAAACATATAGCCCTTTAATTATCATATTCATGTTTAACAACAAATAATTCTAAAGGTTCATCTCCCCTATTGCCTAATTCAGTAGTTACACCCTTGGGGATATTGACCAAGTGTCCTCTTTTAAAAGTTTTTAGCCCATTATTTTCAATAATTACACTTAACTCACCACGAACAATCAGCACATATACAATTGCATCGGTTGGGTGCTTTGGAAATACTTTGCCAGGTGGTATCACAACATGATTCATGAGAAGCTTTTCATCTTTAAAAACATTTTCCATTATTTCTTGGTCTGTTATTGTATATTGATATACTTTTTCCATATAAATTT
>CAZTML010000007.1:0-26860 GCA_964614935.1 uncultured Clostridia bacterium
CCAGCAACAATAGAGGAAGGAAATTGTTGAATTTGGCGGTTAAGTTTAGTTACTGTATCATTATAAATCATGCGTGCTTGACGAACGTTGTTTTCATATTTGTCAACGCCTTCCATTGCCTGAATATATACCCTGTCTGCTTTTAAGTCTGGATAATTTTCAGCTACTACATTAATTCGATTCATAGCTTGGCCAAAAAGGTTATCGTCTTTCTCAACAGTCGTAGGGTCTGATGTTCGATCTATCTTTGCCCTCATAGCTGTTATTCCTGTTAATGTCTCCACTTCATGAGAAGAATATTTCTTTGCTGCATCAATTAAACTCTTAACAGCATCCCATCTTGATTCAACTTGAGCTGCGATATTTCCCATAGAGTTTCTTACAAACTCTCTTTGAGATATTAGTTTGTTATATACTGAAATAGCCCACAATACTATCAAAACAATTATAATTATTAGTACAATCCACCACATGCTTGTTCATTCCTTTCTTATCTATTATATCTTCTATTGATAAATTTATTTTACACTAGTTTCTTTTATTTGTCACTCAATATAATCATTTACTTTGTTCCTAATGAACCGGGTTTAGCATAATCATTGCATATAATCCTATGACTCATTTACCAACTTTCCAGTAATATGATCAATAGATAATTCCAAAATTTGCACTCTTGCAATTGCCTTGCGAATCTCCTCTTCAACAGATTCTGCTGCTGGATAATATTTAAGCCCTAGTTGACGAGCAACTCTTATTGTTTCATCAGCATCATCAATACTTTTTATTTTGCCAAAGATAACGACACTACTTATATTTAATGCCCAGTCACCCTCATTACGAAAACCTTCATCCATAACACAAAAAGATACCCTATTATCCGCTGCAATTGCATCAAGTTTATGTCCTTCTTTCGCACTATGAAAGTATAGTTTTTCGTCCATATAAATATAATCCATTGGAAAAGCATATGGATAACCATCTTCCCCATATACTGCCAAGACTCCCCTTGGCTGGCTTTTTAAAATATCAATGCATTCCTGTTCAGGTATTTCCTGTTTAAATCTTCTCATTTTACGAAACATAATAATCTCCTTGTTAATTATCAATTTCTTCACAAATATAATTTCATAATCTACAGGTTTACCATGCCCATTATACTCTCCGGCAGAACCTTTATTATGTTATGAATTATTTGATATGTATTTTACATTTATTATAGTTCATATATGGCTATATTTCAAACTAAACATGATAAAAATAACTAATAATAATTGTAGTACGTTTAAGCGTAAATGTAAAGAGTGGTGTGGTTTTAAATACTTTTGTTGTTTAAAATATTAGTAGATGCTATAATTATCTTAAATTAAGAAAATAGGGGGCTTTATTCATGAAATTGAATTATAAGAGGACTTTCTTTATAGGCATGGCTTTTATGTCTATTACATCATTTTGGCAATTATACGATAATATTATACCTTTAATTCTTCAAAACAATTTTAGCATAGGTGAAACATTGACCGGTGGAATAATGGCCATAGACAATATTTTAGCATTGTTTTTACTTCCATTCTTTGGAGCCTTATCTGACAGAGTAGATACTCCACTGGGTAAAAGGACTCCCTTCATCATAGGCGGTACTGCTTTTGCCGTTCTATTTATGATGGTAATACCATACGCTGCTAAGACTACAAATTTCTGGCTCTTCTTTGTATCCTTGGGATTGGTTTTATTAACAATGGGGACATATCGCTCGCCAGCTGTAGCTTTGATGCCTGATTTGACACCAAAGGTATACAGGTCTTCTGCTAATGCTGTAATCAACTTATTGGGAGCTGTAGGTGGCATCACAACTCTAATATTTATTAGATTTTTAGTTCCATCAGGTCCACTTCCTGATTATACTAAGTTGTTTTTAGCAGTTGCCACTTTTATGGTTCTAGCAGTAATTATACTTTTGAGCACAATAAAAGAAAAAAAACTATTAGAAGAAATAGCTGATTCCCCTGAATATAAAGATGTTCAAGAAAAAGAGCAAGAAGTATCAGGCCATATGCCTAAAGATGTTAAAAGGAGCTTGTATTTTATTCTTGCGTCAATTTTCTTATGGTTCACAGCCTATAATGCTGTAACTACGGCTTTTTCAAGATATGCTACAAGGGTTTGGGGAATGGAGGGTGGAAGCTTTGCTTCAGCCTTGATGGTAGCTACAGCAGCTGCTATTGTGTCTTATATCCCTATTGGCTATATATCTAGTATAATAGGTAGAAAAAAGACTATCATTATCGGAATTATTACTATGTCTACTTCTTATTTCTTTGGATACTTTTTCTTAGAACCTAGCCCAATGATCAATATAGTCTTTGCATTTACTGGTTTTGGATGGGCTGCTATAAATGTAAACTCTTACCCTATGGTTGTAGAAATGAGTAAAAGTGGTGATATCGGGAAATATACTGGATTATATTATACATTTTCAATGGCTGCTCAGGTATTTACCCCAATATTTTCTGGTTTCTTATTAGAGAATGTGTCATATAGGACACTTTTCCCATATGCAGTAGTTTTTTCATTATTATCATTAAGTACCATGCTATTTGTAAAGCATGGAGATTCAAGACCGCCTAGAAAGAAAAGAGCAATAGAAAATTTTGATGTAGAAGATTAATAAAGCTGCCTATATGGCAGCTTCATTATTTTACTATTATATGAACTCTAGCTAATAATCAAAATTCATTATTGTGTGATTGGAAAAAGTCGTAATAAGTGCGTACATTCTCCAATTCTGTCCATCGTTTTATATTAACAGGGCTTGCATCCAGGTCATATATCTTTGCACCTGGCATGGCTAGAAGAAATGGTGAATGGGTCGATATAATAAACTGACATCCAAAAAAACGTACAGAATCCTCTATAAAACTCTTAAGCTCCATTTGTAGTTTTGGGGATAGGCTGTTTTCAGGCTCATCTAATATATATAGTCCATTTTCTCCTATTTTTTCAGTAAAATACCTAAATGCACTTTCTCCGTTTGAATATCCGCGTATATTATCAATCAATTCTCCCCTTACAAATTTTGACTGTGTTTTACGTCTTGAATTATTTATTCTTTTAAGTTGTTCATAATCATCTATTGAATTCACTTGAAAATGAGAATATTTCACATCCAAATATTCTTCAAAAAGATCTTCCCTTTTTAAGTCAATCCCTTCATTCAAGTTACGTATATTCAACATATAGTCAAATACATCATCACTGGTAATAATTCTACTATTTTCAGGTATGTCCAAATCATGATTACTCTCACACAGATTGACATATTCAGGGTAGAAATTAGATTTGTTATAGATTGAATCACGCTTGATTCTTGTTTTTTCTGCTATAACATTTAAGGCAGTTGATTTTCCCGAGCCATTTCCTCCGTATAAAATTGTAATAGGCTCAAAATCAATTCTTTCTAGACCATTTGTAGATAAAATCTTAAATGGATAAAAAGAGTCATAGCAGGTTCTTCTTATATTTAAGAAAAATCTAAATTCCATATCTTCACTTGGGAATATAAAATAATTTAAATATAGCATTTTTCCTCCACGTGTTCTTCATATAGATTTCTATTATAACAAATACTTCAATAATTTACTAATATCTAATGATTCTTTTTAATTAGAGGGTATAAATATTAAATAAAGACATCAAGATTTTCATCTTAATGCCTTTATTAGTGATATTGTTTATGGTACATCATTAAGGGTGCAAGCAAAAAACCAATTGGATAATCTAGACTTGAAGGATCAAAAATAACCCTCCTTGGCATAAAAAGTTTCATTTCATTATCTAAACTAACAAGGGATCCTTAACATCTAACTTTTCAATAATCCCATCTATTTTTCCTTTGGCTTTTTCAAGAGCAGCAATTCGTTCCTCTTCTGTATAGCCTGTTCCATCTACTAAAAGTGTTTCAAATTTTTTAATACCCATAAAACTCATAATATCTTCAATATAATTTAATCCCCTGTTAAACACTGGTCTCATCAACCATGTTATGTCTCCGCCTGAGGATTGAATATATACTAGGGCCCTATCTTTGTCATTTAAAAGTCCTTTCGGTTTTCCGCCTTTTTCGGGAAAGCTTATTGTCATATGCTCTTGTACTATGCAATCTATATACTCCTTTAAAGGAGCAGGAAATGATAAGCTCCACATAGGTGCAGCAATTACATAGACATCTGCTTGTATAAACTGCTTACATAAATTGTTAATTTTTTGAACTTCCTTTTGTTGTTTTTCTGTTAGTTTACTAGCAGCTTCTTCGTTTACAATACAATTTCTACTTTCAAAATATTCGTATTCTAGTCGAGGTACATGTTCCTTATACAAATCCAATTCTTCTACTTCAAAATCAGGATATTTTCCAATAAACCTATTTACAAAGGTCCTTCCTACAGTTTTACTTGATGATAAATTTTCTGGTTTTGAATTAACGGTAATATACAATAATTTTTTCATAAATATCTCCTCAATATAAAAGTAATATCCAACTTAGTATTTGAATATTACTTCTTTTTATAACCGTATTTAAAATATTTTTTAAAATTAAGGTTTAGGTAAAAATGAATTTTCGTTTTGATAGAACTGAATTACCCCTATTATGGCTAAAACAATTGCTCCAGCAAGAGCTACATTTTGTAGAAGAACAAACTCTCCATTAAATCCATAAGGTGATTTTAAATTTTGATATATTCCCAAATACCCCCATGCTATAGGCAGGGGAAACATAGCGTTCCTGATTCTTGAAAGTACTGCAATAACTAAAATAATAGCTAATATAAGTGTAATAATGGCCCATATATCATTCGCAATTCCAAAGCCCTTCCAATTCCACTTAACAAGCATTACAGATATGTTAACAACAGTTGCTATGAATAACCATCCCGCATACATGCCAAAAGTCATGGGCAAGAGCCAATGGTCTCCATCATTAATTTTTAACAGTTGGAGGCAAATTAAGGATAATGTGATTGCCAATATAAAAATTAATAATACAGACAGCTCAATTTGAACATATGAGAAAGCAATAATCCACAAAATATTCAGAATACAAGATATTCTGAAAAGGGTTGTGATTTCATTGACAGCCTTCTTGTAATATGGGGCATCATTTACTATCATTACAATTACTGAAATTATAAGCAAAGAATATATAAGACCCCAAATACTGAATGTTGATGGACTTGGTGTTATAAGAGTCACGAACATATCTGAAACTTCTTTTTGACTTAGTCCGTTTATTAATCCTAAACCACCAAGGGCATTTACAATTAGCGTGACCAAAAGATAAACAGCATTAATCCATGCTTTTTTTGTTATATCCATAACAAATCTCCCTTAATCATTATTAAATCAATAGTTATATAAATTATAAGCTAATACTTTTTAATTATGATTATTTTCTTAAATTTATATAAATTTTTCCATCCTTTACCTGAACTATTCTGTCAATTTTTTCAGAATCCAGATTACCGGTAGGTTATTATATGAAAATATATACCCCTAATTTAATAGCTCTAACATTAGTATAAAAATTATTTTTTTATAATGCTTTAATGGAAAAAGTGTCTATACGATAACATCCATAAAATAGAGAGATTCCAACAAGTACCTTTGTTGTTGTTCTTCTGCCATCTTCAAAAGCAAGCGTTTCATTGTATTTGTAGATTCACCCTTGCTTGCTTTTAGAAGGGTTTTTTCAAATTTATTACGTATATCATCATTATATGAATCTTTAAAGTAACCCCATATATGCTGGGCTGCATTTACTGCGTTTCCAGGCTTAACCGGAGTTGTCATCGCTTCATCTATAAGTCTATAAAATTCTAGGACAGGATATGCCTTCTTGTCCTTTAATATTTGTCTTATTTTATTATAATTATTAGGGAAATGCTCCAATACGGAGTATTTATACCGGCTCCATTCTATTTCAAGGTTTTTGATTTCAGGTTTGGAAATAGCATTAATACATTTTAAAGCTGAAAGATTTTTGTCTTTTACTTCTACCATAATATCAACATTTAGCCCTTTAATGCTTTCATAGAATTGTAAAAAATCACTAACATCTATGGTTGCAGAATGAGAACCCGCTCGTTTGCTTGAATCCTGCTGGGAATAATGAAGCTTTTGCAGACCGTCTGACTGTTTCCAAGTGGTCGCACACCTATTTATCCATTCTAGCTCAGAATACTTGTTTTCTGAATTTACTTGATGATGAAGATTGTCAAACACAACAGGTATGCCCTGACTTAATCCGATTTCGAGTACATCGGATATATTATACTGCTTGTCATCATTCTCTATCACTAATCGATTTTTAACATTATCATCCAAGCCTAGATATCGATTTATAAAACGCTTGATTGCAGCTGTTTTATCTCCATAAATGCCACCGATGTGAAGGACTATCTTATGTTCTTTTCCTAAACCTAATGCATCCAAAAATCTTGCATGATATCGTAAATCTTCTACTGCCCTATCTACTACTTTTTCATCAGGAGAATTTAATACAGTGTATTGACCCGGATGCATGGAAAGACGTATACCCTTTGTTAGGGCTTTGTGTCCGATTTCAGCAAGTTGGAAGCTGAATTTTTCTTGCCAATTTAGAGTATTAACTGGATGTGAGCCAAAAGGTATAATATCTGAACTTATGCGAAATAATTTTATGCCATTATTTATATTATAGTCTAGCATATTATTTAAAGCAGCCAAGTTTGATTGAATCAAGGTTGCCAAAAGATCAGGACTAGCATTTTTCATTGTACAGGATCTTAACTTAGTTCCTTGAACTCCAACCGTAAGACATGCAAAACCAATATTCATAAATCACCTACAATTTTTATATATTATTTACTCATCACACAAATGAAAAACCGTATTTTCAAATATCTGCCCATCTATGCTGATTATTTCATCAATTGGTATTATTGTGCCATCAGTCATAATAACAAGACGTTCGTATTGATCTATTTTTTTAATATTTCCGACAGCAGCAACATAGAAACCACCCTTTTTCTTGACATCAGGTTGAAAATAGGTAATTTCAATTTCTGGATGGTCTTCAAACCTTTCTTCTATGATTTGCAACTTATGGCTTAAAGTATCTTTCATTTGTTCATCTAATTCTACCCTTTTATCAGTTAGTCTAGCAGTTTCTTTTACAGCAGCACCATGACCAGTCAGTGCAGCAAAGGGAGAAAACTGAGCAGCTCGGTCAATAGCTTTCATCTGCGGTCGTGTCTTAGAAACATGGTGTGGTAAATGGATGATGTCATCATATTTTTCTGTCATTCTTTGTGGCCTCCTATCTGCTCATTTCGTTCTAATGTGGTAGCTCCTTCCTCTAAGTTCATACCTTTTATAATGGCGTTTTTTCCGTATTTCTTTTTTATATCCAATATTGTGTTTTGAATTTTTCTCTCACGCTTTAATTCAGCATCTTCTTCCGCTTTTTCCTTTTTCATTTCCTCGTAATCAGTAAATAGGTTTAGCTGTTCAAAGTTATCCGTCTTTTTATTCTGGACCGTTGTCTCATCAACAACACGATTAGCAGAAATGTTGACTCTCCTGATTAAGAGATTTTTATCTACTATGCGGTCAAACAATTCTGTAACGGCATCCATAATCAACATTGTAGAGGAGGTCTGTCTGTCAAGATTAATTGTACCTCGTGCTGACTTAGGAACAGAACGTCCGTAATTATCTGTGGTAATCTGACCCTTATATGATTTCTTTATATCAGGATTTGTTAGATTTTCAATATCATATCCCACAGTCAAAACAAGTTGATCTGTCACAAGCCTTTTATCTACCAAGTCAAGTACCAGCAAATCAGTCATTTCTCTCGCAATCAGTTTTGCCTTATCAAAAGTATAGGCGCAATGTAAGACCTGGCCTGAACCAATACTGTTAGTGCTTGGCTTATATGCTTTTATATGAGCAATGGTACATGGTTCCCAGCCCCAGGCATGGTCAATTAGCAACTCAGCATTAATGCCGAATAACTTGTAGAGTAAATCCTCATTATAATAATCGTTGGCTTTACCTATAGAGCACCTTGCAATATCCCCCATGGTAAAAAGGCCTTGCTCTTCCAATTTTTTAGCATATCCTTTACCAACACGCCAAAAGTCTGTAAGAGGACGATGGGACCACAACAAACGGCGGTAGCTCATTTCATCCAATTCGGCAATCTTTAGGCCTTTTTCATTGGCAGGTATGTGTTTTGCTCGAATATCCATAGCAACCTTACATAGATACATATTTGTACCAATTCCTGCTGTTGCTGTAATACCAGTCGTTTCTAGAACATCTAGAATCATTTTAGTAGCAAGTTCATATGCTGAAAGGTTATAGGTGTTAAGATAATTAGTTGCATCAATGAATACCTCGTCAATAGAGTAAACATGAATATCTTCAGGTGCAATGTACTTCAAGTAAACATTGTAAATACGTGTGCTATACTCTATGTAATATGCCATTCTTGGTGGAGCTACAATATAGTCCAACTTCATACTAGGTGAAGTTTTTAATTCAATATCATTAAAAGAAGCTCCGGTAAAAGTTCTTCCCGGTGCCCTACTTAAACGTCTTGCATTTACTTCTTTGACTTTCTGTACCACTTCAAAAAGCCTTGGCCTACCGGGAACCCCATGTGCTTTAAGTGAAGGAGAAACAGCAAGACAGATGGTTTTTTTAGTTCGACTTTCATCTGCAACAACCAAGTTAGTGGTCAAGGGATCGAGCCCTCGTTCCATACACTCTACTGATGCATAGAAGGACTTTAAATCAATCGCTATATATGTTCTGTTCTTTATAGTATTCTCTTCACCGAGTATCATCCTCTAACAACTCCTTAATCATTTTCTTAGATTCTTTATTCCCCTAATGCATACAAGAAGAATTACTAAGCCTTTATAGAACTATACTAGCTAGATCTTCCCTTTTTTCTCTCACTAAAATCTTTTTCTATTTCACTTTTCCAATTTGCATCGACTTTTTTTCCCTGTCTGAAAGAGCTTACGGCTTCGCTGACAACTTTGTAATTTAACATGGTACCTTCACTGTCGCTTATGAAGTTGGCTGCCCTATCAGCTTTTATGCCAAAGCTAGATGCAGTTTTAACAGCATCTATGTTTGCTCCTAAAAATATAAAGTCCCATGAGTATTTTATTTTTTGATGTTCAATCATTTCTTTGATTTTACTAAGCGAGTATTCGGTACTTGAGTTTTCCATACCGTCAGTTATTATAACAACTATTACCTTATCAGAACGGTCTTCTTCATTGCTATCAGACAGGTTTTTTCCTATTTTATTAATTGTAATTCCAATGGCATCGAGAAGTGCAGTAGACCCACGAACGTAATATTCATTATTTGTTATAGGTTTAATATCCTTTATATTAAGTCTATCATGTAACAGTTCATAATCATTATCGAATAATACAGTCGTAACAAAGGCATCTCCTACTTCGCTTTTTTGATTGTTTAACATAGAGTTAAAACCACCAATTGTATCTCCTTCAAGCCCCGACATTGAACCGCTTCTGTCTAAAATAAAAACTAATTCAGTTAAATTTTCTTTCATGTTATTACCCTCCGTTTATTTGTTAATTGAAGGATACTACTTTTGCAGAAAGAAAAGGTCGCATTTAAAGCGACATCATCCTATTATCTAATTTAAACTCCCAATAAGTTTTGTTCAAAAGCAAATAAAGCTTCGTTTATTTCAAAAATATCATAAATTCCTTCTTCAATAAAATACTCTACTATTATATCAAATTTATTGCTGCGAGATAATGTGTAACCAGCCTTCCCAAGCAAGTCTTTTGTATCATCTATATTTAGTTCTAAAGAAATTGCCAAAGCAAGTGCGGTTGATTTTCGCGGTTTGTAATCTTTATCAGACCGGATTTTTGAAAAAAGCTTCCTGTCTATGTTAGCTTTCTTGTAAGTTTCCACATCTGTCATATCTTTTTCATCAATTAATCTTAAAAGCATTTCAGAAAATGTTTCATCTAATTGGGCTAGGATATCATCTAAATTTCTTTTAGATTTTACGGGCATGCTAACAGCTTCATTTAAAAAAACGTTATAGATAAGATCTTCTTCTTGAACAATTCTTTTAATTCTACTTTCACGACGCTCATCAACATAATTATCATCTATGTATTTGGTAATTGATGTATATAGTTTTTCGCTGATTTTAACTGCTTCTTTATCAAAGACAATCAAGTAGACCATCATATCATTATCAAATAAGAAGTTTTGTATTGCAGTAACAGCAACTTTAAAAGCCTGGTCTTTTGGATAACCATATATACCTGATGATATCAAAGGGAAGGCTATCGATTCTAAGCCATTATCTAAAGCTAATTGTAAAGATGTCAAATAACAGCTTCTTAACAAATTTTCTTCATCATTGTTTCCCCCATTCCATACAGGTCCAACTGTATGAATGATATGTTTTGCAGGTAAATTATAGCCATTAGTTATAACAGCTGCCCCAGTATTGCATTCGCCAATTTTATCGCATTCTTTTTGCAGTTCTTTTATCCCTGCAGCCTTAAAAATTGCACCACAAACGCCTCCGCCCATTTTGAGTTTAGAGTTTGCAGCATTTACAATTGCATCTACATCCATTTTAGTAATATCATTTCTTATTATTTGTAATGGCAAATCTAATCAGCTCCTTTATAATCATTATCTTTATTATAGTTGAAATATTGACATAATTCAAATTAATTTACAAAATACAAGGTAGCCCTTATTGGCTACCTTCTTATTGTTCAACCAGTCTATATCTTTTTTCAACCCTTCTTGCTTTCGTCTACTTCTAACTTATTTCGATCCTTTTTATCAGCTTTTGAAATTTTATGCTAATTTTGATTGTTGGGATGTTTTGTTGGACCACTTTGTGCACCTGTCTCCGAAATATCCAATTATATCATTATCTTCATAGATTTTTACAACTTCACATTTGTTTGGGCAGCCTTCGCATTCAAAGCTTCTTGATATGATACTACTATCAGCAAGCTGCAATCCTCTGAAGTTTGTTTTTCCTGTCTTTCTTACCTTATCTTTGGCTATAATCGCAGCACCTATTGCTCCCATCATATTGTAGTTTTCCGGTACAAATATTTCAAAGCCTAATTCATTTTCGAAGGCTGTTTTCATACCCTTGTTTGCAGCAACACCACCTTGGAACAATACCTTTGGAAAAACTGGTTTTCCCTTACCTATATTATTTAAATAGTTTCTTACAAGGGCGTCGCAAAGACCCCTTATTATTTCTGACTGATTGTATCCGAGTTGTTGCTTATGTATCATGTCTGATTCAGCAAATACTGCACATCTTCCTGCTATACGGACTGATGATTTAGCTTTCATGGCATAATCACCAAATTCTTCAATAGGTATGCCAAGCCTTTCAGCTTGCCTATCTAAGAAAGACCCTGTGCCGGCTGCACAAACAGTATTCATAGCAAAGTCGTTAACTATGCCCTTGTTTATAATAATCATTTTCGAATCCTGCCCTCCAATTTCAATGATGGTTTTTACATCTTTGTCAATTTCAAGGGCTGCTGTTGCATGAGCAGTTATTTCGTTTTTGGCAGCATCAGCGCCAATTATAGTTGCTGCAATCATTCTTCCGCTACCGGTAGTTCCTGCTGCTAAAATTTCTGAATCATTATATTTGTCTATTAATAATTTAAAGCCTTCTTGAACTGCTTTAATTGGGTTACCCTTTGTTCTTAAGTATATTTTTTCGATAACATTCATACTGTCATCTATAAGAGCGATATCCGTGCTGACCGAACCTACGTCAACTCCCATATAATACATTGTCCCGTCTCCTTTCAAGTAAATCTATAAATGCTTCGACTCTTGTTATATAACCTGCCTCCCCTGTCATATCATCAACAACCAGTGACATTATGGGGAAGTTTTTGTCGCTTGATATAGAAGGAAGTATTGATTTTGATACTATTTCAGGCATACAGCCCATGGGGAATATTTGAATCGCCCCATCAAATCCATCATCATAAGCCATAACCGCCTCCCCTATACACTCCCTGGCATGGCCTCCAATAGCCATAGATAAATAGTTGCTTGATGCTTTTTTTATATCTAAGGAATTTAATTTAAAAGGGCTTAAGGCCATGTTTTTTACCCACCAAGATGGAGTCATCATTCTTTTTGTTGAAACACCATAATCCATTAACCTGTCTTCGATATAAAAATTTGAATAAGGCTCTATAACAGTGTATATTTCGCCTATTATAGCTATTTTTAAGGGGTTTTTGTTTATATCTACTGAAATATATTTAATTCTATTTTTATATTTTTTTATTAAATCAATCATTTCTTCAGGGTCTGAACATTTCATGGCCTCTCTTTTACACTCATGCAGGAGCTTCTTACATTCACCTTTATTTCTTTCAAAACCTACTAAATAATGAGCAAGGGCTTCAATTTCCTCTATTAAGTTAATAACAATGATTGCATTTTTTGATGCCTTTACTTTTTCAAATCTACTTTTTGTGCTTGTTGAACCAATTTTGCCCAATCGATTAAGAAGTTCTTTTACTCCAATATCTTTTGGCATATCTATGACTATGAAATCTAAGTCATAACCTAAATTTTTCATTAAATTCATCTGGAGTTCACAGTATTCCCCTAAACGGCAGGGACCACAGCTCCCGGTGATTATTATTGTGTCTGCTCCTTGTTCAATTGCTTGAATGTAGTTTCCTATCATTATTTTAAAGGGGAGACAAATTTCTTCAGATGAGTGTTTTGTGCCTATATTTAATGTTTCAGTGGAATTTAACGGAGGTATTACATAATCAATTCCAAGTCCATCAAATAGGGCCTTAACTGCAATATACACATTACCCAAGTGTGGAAATGTTGCTTTCATTAAATAGTCTCCTTTCCAACATATCTTTAAATGCTTCTATTCTTGTATCAATTCCTGCCTCCCCTGTATGTTCATCGATTTTCAATATTAAAAAAGGAAAGTCAGGGACTGAGTTTTTAATAAGGTCAATTACTACTGAATCTATTCCACAGTTAAATGACGATATATATATAATCCCATCTACTATTTTTTCTTTAGTAGCATTTACGGCAAAACCATAATTTTCTCTTGCAAAAGTCCAAAAGGGTCTTTTGTAGAGGGTTTCTGCTTCTTTTTGTAAAATGTCTCCTTCCGTAAATTCAGATGTAATTACGCCTAAACCTAATTTGTTAAGTTTTTTTACTATATTCATATTTGAAAAAGAATCGTAAATATTATAAGGGTGGCCTGTTAATGCAATGTTTATTTCATATTCTGAATCGTTGATACCTATTTCATATTTATTTTGTGCATTTAAGGCACTTAAAAAGGCATTTTTTATTTCATAGTTATCCTTTAACAAGGATTTCCCTGATGCTTTTGCCCATTTATAGAGTTTGTTTTTTGATGTGGCATAAATTGGCCCTGTGATTGTTAAAGGTAGTTTATTGATTGAGTTTGTTACCATTTCAGGTAGACCACAGAATTTCGGACATATATATTCATTTTTCCAAAGCTGCATAATCCGAGGGATTACCATAACATCGCATTTATCCTTTATTGAATCTACATGACCGTGAAAGATTTTTACAGGCAGACATGCTTCATCTACACAGTATTTTACACCTGCATCTAAAATGTTTTTGTTTGTATCTTCAGATACTATGACTTCAGCTCCCAACTGGCCGAAAAATGTTATTAAAAAAGGATGGTATTTGTAATACATCAATCCTTTTGGTATTCCTACCTTCATAATTCCTCCTTATTCGAGGGCATTACTCTCCCCCCCATAAAATATCCTTTTTGTGAAGTGTCTCCCATACCTTGGGGAATAAAAAAATATCACAAATTATATTATTGCCTATAATTTGTGATATTATCCTAAATTAATCAAATATGTAAAAGGATATGAGAAGTGCCGGTTGAGGTGGACTTGGTGCTGTAATAAGAGGACGGGGTTAGGTGTAAATGTCAGAAAATTCTATTGAAATTCTGTCTACTTTACTAGCAAAGGTTGATTCTTGACTTATTTCTTCATAATCCAATACAATAACAGGCAGTTCAATTATAAATTCAGTCCCCTCATTTATTTTACTATTTATATCAATGATTCCTCCATGCAGTTCAATGAGACTTTTAACCAAAGCTAATCCAATTCCGCTTCCTTCTCGTTTTCTTGTAAATGTTTTATCCACCTGCTCAAATCTATTAAATATTACATTAAGCTTTTCCTCAGGTATTCCAATACCGGTATCTTTAACTGAAATTCTTACAAATTCACCTATATCTAATAGATTAACGTATACTTGTCCCCCTTTATCCGTAAACTTCAATGCATTAGATAATAAATTCAACATTACTCTTTCAATACTATCAGAGTCTACTGCCATTATTTTTTCTTCCGTGTTTGTATCAAAAATAACTTTTATATCATTCATATTAAAATAATTAGTAACTGATAATGTTATATCTTCAACAAGGCTTACTATATTGTAATTATGCTTATTTAGATTTAGATAACCCGCATCGCATTTAGATATGTCTATTAAATTATTTATTAAACGTACTAAACGGTATGCATTCTGTTTTGATATATTGAGTAAGTTTACATTATCTAAATACAAGGAAGGTTCTTGTCCTTCTTCGTTTTGTAAGATTAAATGAATCGATCCCAAAATTATATTTAATGGAGTTTTAAATTCATGGGAAATATTGCAAAAAAATTCTGTAAGCCCCCTATTTAGTTCCTCTGACTGACTTAATTTTTCTTCGCTTACACTTAAATCGTTTTCCAATAATTTAATTTTTTCTCGATGATTTATATTTCTTAATACAACTAAGTAGGCACGACTTCCCTTATATATAATATCATTTAGTGAATATTCAAATTTTAATTTATCTCCATTAAAATTTTTAACATCTATATCAAAAAACTTTGAACTATTCTTATTTTCTTTTATTTTACCTGTTAATTCCACTTTATCTAAATCAGTATGTATAAAATCCCACACACTTCTACCAATAAGATCCGAAACATCATTTATTTTAACTGCTTTTGCAGCAGTTGTATTTGCATATATTATTTTATAATTTTTAACAATGGTTATACAAGAGTTAGAATTGTTTATAATTAAATCATAACATTCTTCATTTTGAATCATTATTTTTTCTAAATATTTTCGTTGAATTTCGTTTTCCTTATTGCTACTGTCAGCTTTCATTAAGTCACGTTGTAATGTTTCAAAAGGTTTATTAATTCCATTTTCAACTATTCCAATATAAATTAAATAGGTCGAAGATACCTTAAGCAGGTGACCAATTATATTAAAAATGTCACTTGGCGTAATATATAATGTGAAGAAAACTTCTGATAGTATTTTTAAAATTAAAGCTAAAATTATAAATGAAAATATTGCATGACTCATATCTCTTGATTTATAAATAAGTAGTAGACTAATAAATAATCCCAAAATTACCATATATTCAATATATACTTTTGCTTTAGTTAAACCAATACCTTCAATAAATAGATTCGGCATTAAAATTTCTAAATAAAGTATATCCATTATTAAAAATATAGTAATTATTAAATATACAAAAGATATAATAATATGGAAATTAGGTTTAATTTTTTTATTATATAAAGTTATAGAAGCTGACAGAAATGTTCCTACTTCTATAAATCTTGCAGCTATATAAAATTTAATATCAATATCATATGGTTCATTTAGGAAGTTGTTTAAATTGTTATATGTAAATGTATGTAGTAAATCAAATATTGCAACAAACATATACCCAATACCAAGTATAATAAAAAAATTAAACTTGGTAATTTTATGTGAGTTTATGGAGAACATAAATATTGCATAAGCAATAGAAAAACTTACAATTTCTGCAACGCTGTGAAAAAGGTAATAATTAAAAATATATAAAATTATTAATAGAATGATAATAAAACTAATTATTATTAATATTTTTTCTTTGTAAAGATATAAGTGACGATTAATCATCTTTACAGGAAAATTTTTTGACTCCATATTATCACCTCATAATTGGTTAAATACAAAACAAACAATTCAATTATAATTCATTCTACATTTTTTTGCAATATTTACTTTATTTACCATAGGGGTATTTTTTTTATCTATATTGACTGAAATCGGATTTATGACAAGGGTATAACAAGGGGACAGGGTTGTTGTCAGCATTGCGATTGCTGACACTAACCCCGTCCCCTTGTCATTTGTAGTTATTTTATTATTTTCCTGCTGTTGCTATTACTAGTTTTAAGCATTCTTCTACATCAGACTTGTTGAATATTTCTCCTGATGTGTGAAGATTTCTGGTTGGTATGGATATTACACCGCTTGGTACTCCGTCTCTGGAAGTATGTATGGCACCTGCATCTGTTCCACCAAATTCTAAAACTTCATATTGGTATTTTATGCTGTTTGTTTCAGCAAGGTTTGTAAGTAAGTCTTTCACATCTGTATGTGTAATAATAGATTTATCCATTAATTTGATTGCTGCTCCCCCACCTAATTTGACATCCATTTTAATTCCGTCAGGGGTGTCACCGGTTGCAGTTACATCAAGAGCAATTGCAAGGTCAGGTTCAATAGAATAACCAGCTGTTTTTGCTCCTCTTAGGCCTACTTCTTCCTGTACCGAAAATACATAATATACATCGTTATCTGTTTCAGGATGATTTTTAAGAGATTCAATTAATATATAGCAACCTACTCTGTCATCAGCTGCCTTACATACTACGCAGTCCTCTGTTTCGTAGTACTCTGATTTAAATACACACATATCTCCTATTCGGAAATTCTTTTCAATAAATTCCTTGTCAGTTGATGCAACATCTAAAAATAGTTTGCCCAGTGTAAGTTTTTCGTTGCCTTTTAACTCTTCTTGACAGATTACTCCTTCAAGACCATTGTCAAAGACCATGCGAAGTCCTAGTAGTTCCTTAGCATTTAAGCCGCCTACATTTGTAAAGCGCAAAAACCCCTTCTCATCAATATGTGTTATAATTAAAGCAATTTGATCCATGTGGGCAGAAAATAGTACTTTTTTACCTGATCCCTTTTTTCTTGCTATAAGATTTCCAAGGGGGTCAATAATCATTTCATCTGCATACTCTTTTATTTCTTCCATAATCGTTTCTCGAATCATTTTTTCTCTTCCGGAAGGACCGAAACAATTAGATAGCTTTTTCATTAATTCACTATTAAACATATTATTCACCTCTCTGATTTTCAAGAATTACTTCTTTTGCAAGTTTTACAACATTTTCATAGTCACTTTTGCTTGCTACGTTAACTGCTGAATGTATATATCTGCAAGGTACTGAAATTGCAACTACCTTTGCACCTTTTTTTGATTTATGAATAACTCCTGCATCATTTCCTCCCGATGCAGACCTTCTGTATTGATACATAATGTTATTGTCTTTAGCTATTTTAGCGACACTTCTCACTAAATCAATATCATAAATAGTAGTGCCATCCATTATTGACAATGCAGCTCCCTTGCCTATTAGGGTAGATTTATCGTAATCCTCTACTTCAGGCATATCTGCACATACTGTTCCTTCTAATACTATCCCAAGGTCTGGCTCCAATTGATATGCAGCAGTTTCTGCTCCACGTAGGCCTACCTCTTCCATAACAGTGAAGACTCCGTAGAAATCTGCATCCAACCTCATGCTTAAGAGCTCTAAGATTGCAGAACAACCTGCCCTGTCGTCTAAAGCTTTTGCCTTAATTAAATTGTCGCCAAATTCAACATAGTAGCTTTTAAATGATATGTAATCTCCTATGTTCACTAATTTCTCAGTATCTGATTTTGTGGCTGAACCAATATCTATGTATAATTTGTCAATGGGGATTGACTTACCTCTTTCTTCAGCAGTCATCAAATGAACAGCCTTAGAACCTATAACTCCAGGGACTTTTTTCTCTCCAACTTCTACGATCTTAGAGTTTAAAACTCTTGGGTCAATTCCACCCACTGCAGAAAATTTAATGAAACCATCAGAATCAATTGAGTTTACTATAAGACCTACTTCATCCATGTGAGCAGCAATCATTATTGTCTTAGTTTTCTTGCCTTTATTATGGGCTATAAGATTTCCTATTTTGTCTATGTAATAGTCGCATCCAATCTCATCTAATTTGCTTTTTATATAATTTCTTACTTCATATTCACAACCTGATACGCCGGAAAGTTCAGTTAATTCTCTTAAAAACATAATATTTCCTCCAAATCAGAATTATCCAATTCATTAATAAACCTTGCAATTGCTTTACCTGCAGTTTCTACATCCTCTAAATCAATGGTTTCCACTGAAGTATGCATGTAGCGAAGAGGGATTGACAAAAGTATACAAGGTACTCCATCTCTTGAGACTTGTATTGCTTCTGTGTCTGTGCCTGTTCTTGCAGGTATCGATTCATACTGCATTGGATAATTATATTCTTTGCATACATCAACAAATTTCTTAGTTAGTTTTGCATTTAACCTACCACCGTAGGCTACAACAGGCCCCTTGCCTAAATGAGGTGTATCAGAAGGCATACCTGGTGTCATTCCATGGCCAACATCTAAAACAATTGCAATATCGGGATTAATTTTATAAGAACTTGTTTTAGCACCTCTCATACCTGTTTCTTCTTGAGCCGTTGCCGTAAAGTAGACATTGGATTTATGAGATATCTTAGTTAATTCCTTAGCTGTTTCAAGCATTATTGCAACACAAGATCTATCATCAAATGCTTTAGCACTTATTACTTTTCCTTGCAAGGATACAGGTTCTCTGTTTACAGTTGCAATATCCCCGATTTTTACTAACTCTTCTAGCTTTTCTTTGGAATAGCCTGTATCTATAAATAAGTCTTGTAATTTAAGTGGTTTTTCTCTTTCTTCTTCACTTGTTACATGAGGTGGTTTAATTCCTATAACTCCGTAAATGTTTTCTTTACCAAATATCGTTACTTCTTGAGCAACCAGGGACCCAGGGTTAATTCCCCCTACTTGAGTAAAACTTAAGAAGCCACCATCTAGTACTTTTGTAACCATTAGACCTATTTCATCTATGTGGGCAGCCATCATTATTTTTGTGTCATTAGAGCCTTCTTTTTTAAATATGTAAGATCCTAAATTGTCCTTTTCAAATGAATCTGTATAGGGCTTAAAATATTTGGTTAAAATTTCACCGTTTTTATGTTCAAAACCTGATACAAAGTCCTTAGAACATATATCAAACAAAAAATCTTTTAGCATTTTTCCTCCTTAAAAAGAAAATGTTAGGTCTTTTGACCTAACATTTTAGAATTTATTTTAACAAATCATCAAGTGCATCTCCGATTGACTCGCCTATAGTGAAGTTTGCTTCTTCAGGTTTATATGAAATATTTTCATGAGCATCTTCACTTTTATCATCTAATATGAATGTCAGGTTAAGATTTTTGCCCTTCATATCAATGTTTTGTACCTTGGCATCTTTTACTTCTCCAACTTTGACAACCTGAGCAGGTGTTCTAAGTTTTTCAGTTGATACCTTAGCAATTGGTATGAAGCAGTCAATATTGCCATTTGCATTTACGTGCACTCCGTCCAATAGTATACGTGTTACTTCAACCTGTATTATATCGTCCTTATTAAGAGTATTTGCATAAAGGTCAAATGGGTGGTCAGTTAATTGTTTTAATCCTAGACCTACTCTTCTGTCTTTTCTTGTAATGCTTAGAATTTTCGCAGTTACTTCCTGACCTTCCTGTAAAACATCTGTAACTTTTTCTGTTCTTGCCCAATCTAAATCTTTGATGTGTAAAAGAGCTTCAATTTCGTCAATTTTAACAAAAGCACCGAAATCAACTATTCTTGTAACTATACCTGTAACTACATCACCTTTTTTGTATTTATCTAAGAATTTTGCCCAAGGAGACTTCATAGTTGCCTTATAGCTTAAAGAAAGTCTTCTTCTTTCTCTATCTACATTTTTAACTTTTACGTCAATTTTATCGCCCGGGTTAACAACTTCAGATGGATGTTTAATTCTAGTCCACGCAATTTCATTTATATGAAGAAGGCCATCAATACCGTTTACTTCTACAAATGCACCGTAGTCCTGAAGGTTTTTAACAGTACCTTGGTAGATTTCTCCTTCTTGGATATTTTCCCATGCTTCTTTTTCTCTTGCATCTTTTTCTATTTTTTCAACAGCTCTTGAAGTTAATACAAGCTGTCTTCTTCCTTTTTTGTTTCTTGTTTCTAAAATTTTAACCTTCAAAGTTTTACCTACATATCCTGAAGGATCAACATTTCTTTCTACAGAAATTTGATTTCTTGGAATAAATCCTTTGATACCTTTTAAGTTTCCATAAATGCCGTATTGTGAAGCTTCAATTATTTTAGTTTCAACAATTGCATCTTGAACTCTTAATTCTTCTAATTCATCCCAAACTTTTTGTTCTTCTAATGGCTTTCTTGTAAGTACTACATTCCCGTCAGCATCTGCAATTCTTAATACAACTGCTTCTATTTCTTCTCCTTCTTTAACTACTTCTGTTAAATCAGAAACTTCTGTCATTGAATATTCATCTCTTGTTATAATACCGTCAGATTTATAATTAATGTTAACAGAAACTGCATCAGGACTTACAGATAATACTGTTCCCTTAATGGTTTGACCGGTTCTGATGTATACTACTCCGCCATAATTTTCAAGCAATTCATGCATAGTATTTTGTTGTTTACTTTCTTCAGCTTCTACAATCTCTTCTGCTTGCTCAACCTGGTCTATTTGATCAGCCTGTTCAACTTCTTCTGCAAGTTCTGCCTGTTCGTTCATTTCGTTCATGTTGTCTTTTAAGTTTTCCAACATACTAATAACCTCCTCAATTATCCAGTCAGGTGCTGATGCTCCTGCGGATACTCCCACAATAGTATTTTTATCAATATAGTTATAAGGTATTTCCTTATAATTTTGAATCAAGAATGTATTTGGACAAAGTTCCTTTGACAGTTCATATAGTTTTCTTGTGTTCGAACTGTTTTTTCCTCCTACAATCAACATTACATCGCATTTAGAAGCAATATTTACACATGCTTCCTGTCTTTTCCTCGTTGCTTCACAAATTGTATTATGTACAATTATATTAGAAATATTGTTAATTTCAATAGTTTTTAAAATTTCTTCAAAAATATTTGAATTAAATGTTGTTTGGCTTACTAAACAGTATTTTTTTGATAGGTCTATGTTCTTAGTTAATTCCTCTGGACTTTTTATTACTTCTGCTTCATTGTTGCACCAGCCTACTATCCCTTGTACCTCAGGGTGATTTTTATCACCTACAATAATTATATTGTAATCATTTTTTTTGAATTCATCAACTATTTTATGAATTTTCTTTACTTTAGCACAAGTTGCATCAATTACGTCTATCTTTTTTTCTTCTAATTTGTCATATATGTCTTTGCCTACTCCATGACTTCTTATTAATAGCTTTGCATCCCTGTCTTCAGGTAATGTGTCTACTACAACCATACCTTTTCCTTTTAATTTATCAACAACATCTTTGTTGTGAATAATCTCTCCATAGCTGTAGAGTTTTCCCTCATTATCTAAAATTTCACCTGCTTTTAATACAGCCGCCTTAACACCTCCGCAAAAACCATTGCAATCTGATACAATTATTTTCATTATATACCTTCACTTTTAATATTGTAAATATCTTTTAATATATCTATTCCTATTTTTGTATATTTTTCAGTATTCATTTTACCTTCATAATTTTCAAAGTAATCTTTTTCTTTTCCTATATAAAAATCAATTCTTCCTCTGAACTTATAAGTTCCTTCCAAATATACTGGAAGAATTTTTACCTTGGCCTTATTTGCTATGAGCGCAATTCCTGCCTTTGCATTGTTTTCGTCATATCCTGACTTGACCCTTGTACCTTCAGGATATATTCCAAGAACACCGCCATTATTTAAAACATTCAATGAAGACTTGATTGCTGATAAAGATGTTCCCTGCCTGTCCACGGGAAAAGCACCTAATTTACTAAATATATAGGATAAAAATTTGTTTTCAAATAATTCTTTCTTGCCCATGTAGTGAATTTGTCTTTTTGTTGAAACGGCTAAAATTACGGGATCGATCATAGATATATGATTTCCGCAAACTATTAGACCGCCTTCTGTATTGTCAAGGTTCTCTTTATTATGTACCTTTAGGTCAAAAATAAGAAAGACAAGGACTCTTAAAATTCTTACTATTACTTTATAAAACATCGTTTCCTCCAATATAGCCAGCAATTGTCTTTACAACTTCTTGTATGTCCATATTGCTTGTGTCTATCAAAATGGAATCCTCTGCCATTTTTAGAGGAGAATGCTGCCTTGTTGAGTCGTTTTCATCTCTTTTTATTATATCATTAAGAACACTTTGAAATTCAATCCGTGCATGATTTTCTTTCAATTGTTCATAACGCCTTTTAGCTCTTACTTCCACCGATGCAGTTATGAAAAATTTGTATTTTGCATCCGGAAATACTTTTGTACCTATGTCCCTTCCATCTACTATTGCATTTCTATTTGCTGCAATAGTACGCTGTAGTTCAACCATTTTCTCCCTGACAATTTTTAAAGCTGATATTTTAGATGAAGCTATGGAAATTACTTCTTCTCTTATTTGTTTTTCAACATTTTCTCCATCGAGGAATATTTGATTGTCATAGTAATCAACATGGGTTGTTTTAAGCATTTCTGCAATATGGTCTTCCTTTATGTCTATATTATTTTTGTATGCCTTGTATGCTAGAGCTCTGTACATAGACCCTGTGTCTATATAGACAAATCCAAGTTCTTTGCTTAAAAGTTTAGCAACAGTGCTTTTCCCGGCTCCAGAAGGTCCGTCTATTGCGATTATCATTTTGTATTCCTTTCATATGTTATCTTGGGATAGTCTTTGATTGAACTTAGATTTTCCCCAAATATATATGTATTTCAACACTTTATTATTATATTACATATTGAAAAATATAACAACAAATATTTTATTAATTGAAAAAAGGACAAAATGTCCTCTTTAAATTAATAAAATTATAACTATAAATAATCTCACGTAAAAGTAGAACCTATTCGTTTACAATGGTGTTTAACACCTTACAATTTCAAATAACTATATAACAAATTAAAAGTTTTGATATATGCCGTTATTATCCCATAGTTCTTCAAGTCTATTATAATATTCAACTATTTCTTCCTTTTCCCTTAAGCTTATGTTTATTATCAAATTGTTAATAATTGCTAAAGGTACAACTAATGAGTCTACGAAGGATACGATATTACTTTTAGCTAGAAGTGAAGCATCAGCTAAAGCATAGACAGGTGATTCCTCAGTGTCCGTGATAGCAACTATTTTAGCATTATGTTCCTTAACAAACCTTGCAGCATCGATTGTGGTCTTAGAATATCTTGGATAAGATATTACGATCAATAAATCATCTTCATTAATTCTTATAATTTCTTCATATAAGGAATTAACACCGGAATTATTTAATACTTTTACATCGTCTAAGGCTACATCTAAATAAAAGCCAAGATAGTTAGCTAGGGTTGAAGAAGTTCTAAGGCCTAAAACAAATACTCTGTTTGTATTTAAAATAAGTTCAGTTGCCTTGTCTAGTGCTTCCATATCAAAATGGTCAAAGACATAACGAATGGAGTTCATTTCATTCTTCAAAATTTTCTTATGAAGTTTTAAATTGTCGCTGTAAACATCGTCATTAAGGCCTATTCTTTGAACTGTTGTTAGCTTATTCTTAATTAAAACTTGCAAAGCTTTTTGCATTTCAGGGAAACCTGAGTATCCTAAGGTAGTTGCAAATCTTACTACTGTTGATTCGCTCACATCAACTCTTTCCCCGATTTTTGCAGCAGTCATAAAGGCAGCCTTGTCATAATGATCAATAATAAATTGGGCTATCCGTTTTTGACCCTTGCTAAAACTATTAAAGTTACTTTTTATATTGCTCATTAAGTTGCGGCTCATGGCTAACCTCTCACCAGTTTTATTCCTTCTTCAAAAGCATCAATATTTTTTTGAACCGTTACAGGAGGAACTCTTTGAGATATAGAGTCAATCATAATGTTCTTTTCTATTATATCTTCTCCTAATAATGCATATATAGCACCTATTGAAATTATATTGGCTACCATGCTTGTTTCAAATTTTTCTTGTGCTGTTTTCAATATAGGAAGACTATATACTTTAGAAGGTTCGTTATTTTTTAATTTTATATGTTCATCTACTATTAGTATACCATCTTTATCCAAGTATTCAATATACTTCTCGTATGAATTTTGTGTTAGAGATAAAAGAATATTTGCATTTATAACTTTAGGATAATTAATTTCATTATTACTTATAATTACTTCCGCCTTACTAGCACCACCTCTTGCTTCTGGACCGTAAGACTGGGTCTGTATTGCATTTAAGCCTTGTTCTATAGCAGCATCTGCTAATATAATAGCAGCTAAAATTACTCCTTGACCACCGGACCCACTAAGTTGAATTTCAAACTTTTTACTCAATTTACTCCCCCCTATTCTTGAACATATCAACGATTACTTGATAGCTTTCGTTATATTCAGGTTGCGGGTTGTTGTAAAATTCACCTATTAATATTTTATTCAAACCTTTTTCAGGATTCTTTTCAACAACTTTCTTATCTACGCAATTATCTTTTAAATATGAGAACATCTGGAAGGCATTGCCTTTTTTGTTTTTTCGTCCATAATAGGTAGGACATAAGCTTAAGCCTTCTATAAACGAAAAGCCCTTGTTTTGCAAGCCTTTTTCAATTAACTTTTGCATTAGTGGAGCATGATAAGCAGTACCTCTTCCTACATAGCTAGCTCCTGCCCCTTGAGCTAAGCTACAAAGGTCAAAAGGTTTATCGATATTGCCGTATGCTGTTGTAGTTGCTAAATCACCGTAAGGTGTTGTAGGTGAAAATTGTCCTCCAGTCATGCCGTATATGTTATTATTGAAAACTATTGTTGTAATATCGATATTTCTTCTAGCTGCATGAATAAGGTGGTTACCTCCTATAGCAGAAGAGTCTCCGTCGCCCATAATTACAATTACATGGAGCTTTGGATTTGCAAATTTAATTCCGGTTGCAAAAGGTAATGCACGTCCGTGTGTAGTATGCAGGGTATTAAAATCCAAATAGCCGGGTGCTCTTGATGAACATCCGATTCCTGAAACTATAACAACATCGTCCTTGTTTAAACCTTGCTTTTCTATTGCTCTCACAACAGTATTAGTCAATGTTCCATGTCCACATCCAGGGCACCATATATGAGGTAATTTGCCCGTTCTATAATATTCCTTTGTTGTTTGATTACAATTCATTATTTGCTACCTCCTATTGCTTCTACAATTTCATCAGGAGTGATTAATTCACCATTTACCTTGCAAATTTTATGTACGGTACAATTTTTGCCCGCAACTCTATCAACTTCTAAGAAATATTGTCCTAAATTCATTTCAGCAACATATATTTCTTTTGCATTTTTTGATACCTTATTTATTTGTTTTTCTAAAAAGGGCCATATTGTTATAGGTCTATATAAACCTGCTTTAATATTCTTTTTTCTTAATTCATCTACTGCACTTTTGGCTGATCTAGAAACTCCGCCGTATGCAACTATAACTAGCTCAGCATCTTCTAATTTATATTCTTCATAGTATGAGAAATCATCTATGTTTTTTTCCACTTTATCTACTAATCTTGTAATTAATTTTTCTGATATCTCATTGTTGTTTGTTGGAAAACCTGTTTCATCATGAGTAAGACCAGTTACATGATATCTGTATCCTTCCCCAAATGCTGCCATAGGTGGAACCATGTCTTCATCAGGTCTGTAAGCAACATAATCTTCTGCTTTGCATTTTGGTTTTTTTCTGTTTATAACTTCAATTTCAGAAGGATCTTTAAAAATCATTTTTTCTCTCATATGTCCCACTGTTTCATCCATCAAAAGAATAACAGGAGTTCTGTATTTTTCAGCTAAATTAAAAGCTTTTACAGTATATTCATATGTTTCCTGAACAGAATTAGGAGTAATTGATATAGCAGGATGGTCTCCGTGTGTTCCCCACTTTGCCTGCATTACATCACCTTGTGCAGGAGATGTTGGAAGTCCGGTACTTGGTCCTCCTCTTTGAACATTCACAATTACACATGGTACTTCAGTTATGGTTGCATAGCCAAGGTTTTCCTGCATTAAAGAAAAACCAGGTCCACTTGTTGCTGTCATAGATTTCGCACCTGTCAGTGAAGCTCCTATAATAGCAGCCATAGACGCAAGTTCATCTTCCATTTGTATGAACTTTCCACCAATCTTTGGGAGTTTTTGTGATGAAATTTCAGCAATTTCTGTAGAAGGTGTTATTGGATAACCTGCAAAAAAAGTCATGCCGGCAGCTAAGGCGCCTTCAACACATGCTTCATTTCCCTGTACTAACTTGTATTTCATATTATTGCCCATCTTTTTTACCTCCAATGTAAATTGCATTGTCAGGACATCTTAATTCGCATTGTCCGCAATAAATACACTTGTCCCGGTGAGCTATAAAACATTTACCATTTTTAATTTCAAGGACTTTTGTAGGACAAAATCCCACACATACACCGCATCCTTTGCACCACGGTATGTTTTGAAGAAGAA
>CAZTML010000007.1:26960-28365 GCA_964614935.1 uncultured Clostridia bacterium
GACTTGCCGTCATTTAGTACCCGTTTTTTCAATAATAAACAATTGAGGTGGGTTATTATCTTTATTAATTAGCTTAATATTAAGCACATTGAAATATTTTCTATTTAGTTTATTCAAGTAATCAAATACTTTTGAAATTTCGTAGCCTTTGTCGTGACCTATGTAGGCGGCTAGATATATTCTGCCTGAATCCTTTAAATAAGCTAATAATGAGCTAATTGATTTGATTGTAGATTCAGGTTTCGTTGAAATTTCTTTATCAGAATTAGGTAGGTAACCTAAATTAAAGATAGCAGCATCGATTTTTGAACTTATATATTTTTCTACAAATTCATGGCTATCTTTTATTAAAATATAATTGTTGTAAATACCCTTTTCTATTAACTCTTGTTTAGTTCTTTCTATTGCAGCATCTTGTATATCAAAGGCTGTTACACAACCTGAGGAACCTGCTATATTGCTTAAAAACACGGTGTCATTTCCATTACCGCATGTTAAATCAAGAAAGTATAAGTTTTCCTGTCCTTCATAACTTGCCCTTATAAGAAAGTGTATCAGTTCTGCAATTTGACCATATTTTTCCATCATAACCTCTTTAAAAATTTTATTTCATCGTCGGTTAAATATTTCCATTGTCCTAAGTTCAGGCCATTTAAATTTATATTTCCAAAAGATATTCTTTTTAATTTTATAACAGGGTGGCCTACAGAATCAAACATTTTTCTTACCTGCCTGTTTCTACCTTCATGAATACTTATTTGAACTGTAGATACAGTGTTTTGACTTAATAATTCTACCTTAGCAGGAGCTGTTTTGTAATCATCTATTAATACACCATTTTTAAGTTTATTTATGGAATCTCGACTTATGTTACCCTTAACTACTGCCTCATAGGTTTTGTAAATTTGGTACTTGGGATGAGTTAACCTGTAAGCTAAATCTCCGTCATCAGTTAAAAGCAACAAGCCGGAAGTATTGTAGTCAAGTCTTCCAATAGGATAGATTCTTTCATTAGTATTGATTAAATCAAGTACAGTCTTACGGTTAAACTGGTCTTTAACAGTGGTAACATATCCTTCAGGCTTGTACAATTTTATGTAAATATGTTCATCATTTATATATATCTTTTTATCAAATACAGTTACTGTATCCTTTTTTGGATCAACTTTGCTTCCGAGCTCATTTACTAGAAGGCCATTTACCTTCACATGACCTTGTAAAATCAACTCTTCCGCTTTTCGCCTGGAAGTAACTCCACAACGTGCTATATATTTTTGTAGTCTTTCTTCCGCCATACTTCCCTCCTTTCTTTGTCATCCTGAGCGAAGGGTCGGATCTCAGGTTTTACAGGATGAGATTCCACACAGCGAATGACCTACCACCATTTTTCAGAAAAAAGACTCTG
>CAZTML010000008.1:0-25985 GCA_964614935.1 uncultured Clostridia bacterium
GCGGCTTTTCCGTCTCCGTATGGATTTACGGCATTGGCCATTTTTTTGTATTCTTCTTCAGTATTTATTAATAAATCTAATTCCTTATAAATATTATCCCTATCAGTACCTACTAATTTTGCAGTGCCTGCTTCAATACCTTCAGGTCTTTCCGTTTCCCTTCTTACAACTAGGACTGGCTTTCCTAAGGAAGGAGCTTCTTCTTGAATTCCTCCGGAATCTGTAACAACCAAGTAGCACTTATTCATTAGATTCGTAAATGGAAGATAATCTAATGGCTCAATTAAATGAACACTGTCCATACCTTCAAATACGCTATTGGCAATTTCCCTAACCTTTGGATTCAAGTGCATAGGATATATTATTTCTACATCCTCGTTTTTATCTGCAATATCCTTAAGGGCGGAAAAGATATTTTCCATTGGTTGACCAATATTTTCTCTCCTATGAGCAGTTAGTAAAATTACCTTTTTATTTTCAAAATCTATCTTATTAATAAGATTTTCTTCAAATTTATAATTTTCATCTATAACCCAACTTAAAGCATCAATGGATGTATTTCCGGTTATGAATATTTTATTTTCATCGTAGCCTTCTCTTAACAAATTGTTTTTTGATGTTTCAGTTGGAGCAAAGTGAAAATCCGTCACCACTCCTGTCATCATTCTATTTGCTTCTTCAGGATAAGGTGAATACAAGTTGCCACTTCTTAAGCCTGCTTCCACATGACCTATTTTTACCTGATGATAAAAAGCAGCAAGAGCACCGGAAAATACAGTTGTAGTATCTCCTTGAACTAATATTAAGTCTGGTTTGAAATCTTCTATTACCTCTTCTAAGCCTGTCAATGCTCTACATGTTATTTGTGTAAGTGTTTGACCGCTTTCAAAAATATCTAAATCATAATCCGGTTCAATATCAAAAATTCTAAGCACTTGATCTAACATATCCCTGTGCTGTGCAGTAACGCAAATTTTTGATAGAAAATGGTCTTCATGCTTCTTAAGAGCCTTTACAATCGGAGCCATTTTCACTGCCTCCGGACGAGTGCCAAATACAACTAAAACCTTAATCTTATCCATAATACCTACTACCTCCTACTGTTCTTTTCTAACAAATAATCCTACCTTTTTAGCTATTATAAATGCAAGTACAACGACTATTGTTGCTACTGTCAGCCCCGTAAAAGGGTCTGCGTCAGCTATTATTATTGCAACGATTCCCAAAAGCATACTTATAAAATACATTATTAAAACTGTCTGCCTTTGATTAAGTCCAACTCCCATTAATTTATGGTGAAGATGGTCTTTATCGGCCTCCATTATAGGTTTTTTATTTACATACCTTCTTATTATTGCAAATGCAGTATCAAATATAGGAAGACCGAGTGCAAACATTGGAATAGCCAAAGCAATAGCTGCAACACTTTTTACCATACCTGAAACGGATGTAACAGCAAGCATGTAACCTAACAAGAGTGACCCTGTATCTCCCATAAAAATTTTTGCAGGATTAAAATTAAAAGGTAAAAAGCCAAGAGAAGCACCTGCAATAATCGCACATTGCATAACTATATAATCGTGTCCTAATCTTGCTGCTGTAAAAAGAAGGGTAGTAGCTGCGATAGAAGCAACTCCTGAAGCAAGTCCATCAAGACCATCAATTAAATTTATTGTATTAGTAATACCCACTATCCAGAACAAGGTTATTATAAAAGATAGCCAATCGAACAAATAACTTATACCTGTTTCCGAAAGAGGATTTGATATAAAATGTATCTGAATGCCACCTTTTATAGCAATTAATGCTGCTACAATCTGTAGTAAAAGTTTTGCTTTTGCTGTCATACCGTACATATCATCAACAACTCCTGCAAAAACTAGAATTGTTGCACCCACCATAATATGAAAGTTAGTGGAGGTGTTGGGCATATAGACAAACATACATGCGATTATGGACACATATATGGCAAGGCCGCCAAAGTAAGGCATAGGCTTATTGTGGATTTTTCTTGACTCTTTAGGTACGTCCATTGCCCCAACCCTTATTGCAAGCCTTCTTGCCAAGGGAGTCATTACAAATGATATGATAACAGCAGATATGAAAGCTATTAAATTTTCAACCATTATTCTTCCTCATCTTTTTAAATTTCTATATCCATAATTTTATTTACCCTGTTTTCATGTCTCCCGCCTTCAAATTCAGTTGAAAGCCAAACATCAACCATTTCTATTGCAAGACCAATACCTGTAACTCTTCCTCCTAAGGAAAGCATATTAGCATTGTTGTGAAGCCTTGACATTCTTGCCATGTATTCATTAGTACACAAGGCGCATCTTATTCCTTTAACCTTATTTGCGGCAATAGAAATTCCTATTCCGGTCCCGCATACAATAATTCCCTTATCAACTTCCTTATTAGCTACCATCAAGGCAGCCCTTTTTCCGTAATCAGGATAATCAACGGACCTTGTGTCATAAACACCAATATCATTTATACAATAACCTTTTTTTAATAAATGTTCCTTAATTGCTTCCTTTAGTTCAAATCCGCCATGATCACTTGCCAATACTATTTTCATACTTCCTCCAACTTATCTATATTTTTAAGTATCTTAAGCAATTCCCCTTCAATTTCATCCCTAGTTTTTTTATAAATACTGTAATTTCTGCCAAAAGGATCAGCGATATCCTTGCTTAAAAGATCTTCACCGCTAATTTTTGAAGCAAATTCCTTTAATGTAAAAACTTTTGGTCCTTTTTCTAAATCCCCTATAAAATAACCTTCAATAAGATCTTTGTGGCCAGAAGTCATTGTTAAAACCAAATCTATATTCATTATTTCATCAGACAATTGCCTTGTCCTGTGATCTTTTATATCGATACCCTTTTCTATTAAAGCTTTTATTGACTTTTCATTAGCATGTTCCCCGGGGAAAACGCTTATACCTGCAGAAGAAACATTGATACCAGAAATCTTATTTTTTTTAAGCATATCCTTAAACATTCCTTCTGCCATGGGGCTTCTACATGTATTTCCCGTACAAACAAACAAAATGTTCATATTACACCTCAATTATTTGGCTGGCTGATTTATCCAACCTGTTCATTATTGCCTTACCAAGATCTTCTTCATCAACTGCTTCAGACAATATTATATCAAGACCCATATGGTCGAAATCTCTTAAGCCTTTAAATAAGTTTGACGAAATTGTAAGGAGTTTTGTTCTATCTCCTATACAAATTTTTATTTTTTCCTTATAAAATTCCTCTGTTTGAACAGTTGACATAATTCCAACTTTTGATCCTTGGGACGTAAATTTATCATAATCTTCATTAATTCTTTGTACCACTTTTTCAATTTCACCCTTATATAATATAACTTTTGCCTTTGGGGAATAGTGCCTGTACTTCTGACCGGGAGACTTAGGAATAATTTTATCTTGGCTTTTAATTATTGCAGGGTCGTAACAACATTGTCCAAGGACGCTAATTATATCCTTCCTGGTTACTCCTCCCGGTCTTAAAATCATAGGTACAGAACTTGTCATATCCACAACCGTTGATTCAAGACCTATATAGGTGCTTCCGCCATCAATAATCATATCTACCTTCCCCATTAAGTCTTCTATTACATGAGATGCTTCAGTAGGGCTTGGTCTGCCAGATATATTGGCACTGGGTGCTGCAATAGGTTTTTTGCTTTCGCTTATTAGGGCAAGTGCAATTTTATTTACAGGAAGCCTCACAGCTACTGTACCTAGCCCTGCAGTTATTTTATCTGAAATTAGTTCATTTTTATCTAAAATCATTGTGAGGGGTCCCGGCCAAAACTTTTTTGCCAAGAGCTTTGCATTTTTAGGTACTTGCCTAACTAAATCATATAAGTCTTCAATTTTAGCAATATGGACTATTAATGGATTATCTTGCGGTCTGCCTTTAGCTTCAAATATTTTACTAACTGCCTCATCATTTAATGCATCTGCACCTATTCCATAAACTGTTTCCGTAGGAAATACAACTATACCTCCCCTGTTTATAATACCTGCAGCTTCTTTTATTATATTATAATCTATATTTTCTGGGTCAACCTTAACTATTTTTGTATTTATCTGTTCCATCATATACCTTCTTCTTAGTCACCATGTAAGGGAGACACACTGAATTTCCCCACACTAATTGATATTATATACCACAATAACTTTATGTACAAGAAATTACTCCTTAATAATTTTTTAATTTCTTAATTTGAACAAGCTGCATATATATAATGTATGAAACAAAAATTCGTCATTTTGGGCTGGTGGCGTCAATCTCATTCTTCAAAATATGAGATCCGACCCTTGCGCTCAAGATGGCAATTATAGGCATGCTAATCTAATAAAAGGGGGATATTGAAGTGGACATATTAGATTATTTGATAATTGGATTTATCTTTGGGGGAGTAGGAACTTCCCTAGGGGGATTAATTTCCATATTGGTTTATAAACCAAGCGATAGAATGGTTTCGGGAATTCTAAGCTTTGCAGCCGGAATAATGTTGGCGGTAACATCCTTTGAACTAATGCCTGAAGCATATAGAATTGGAGGATTTTTCATAGTTTCACTGGGTCTTGCAATAGGACTTATACTGGTTTTTTTTGCAAAAGATATGATTCCTAACAATAAATTAAAGCAATATAAGGGGAAAAAATTATCTTATATAAAAATGTCTTTAATTATAATAATTTCTTTAAGCTTACATAACTTCCCAGAGGGTGTAGCTGTTGGGTCTAGCTACGTTTATTCTGATAATTTAGGCATAAAAATAGGAATACTCATAGCAGCCCATGATATACCTGAAGGTATTAGTGTAGGTATTCCATTGATTATGGCAGGAGTTGCTCCCTTTTGGGTATTTATAATAACTCTTATGACTGGCCTTCCCACTGCTCTCGGGGCTGTGTTTGGGGCTCTAGTAGGAGGTATTTCAGATTATTTCATAGCTTTTTGCCTTTCTTCTGCAGCCAGTAGCATGCTTTATGTATCAGCAAACGAGTTGATACCGGAAGCAAATAACCTTTATAGAGGGAAGAGCTCTTCGATTTTCTTAATCTTAGGATTTCTATGTGGATGCTATATATCATTTGCTATGTAATATAGTTCCCCTTTGAAACCTGAGATTCCACACAGCGAATGACCTACCGCTATTTTTGTCAGAATGATACGGGCTAAGGCCCTCATTATTTTTTATCAAGTTCATAATAGATTGTTTCATATATTCCAGCAAGTAAGGATACTATTTCTTCATTATCTTTTTTATTATATTTTATACTAATTCCGCAATCAGAAGAGATGGATCTGGGCACTGGAATGGTTTTGTATTCGAGTTTGCCTTTTTTAAGTATTGATTCAGCTTTCATGGCAAATGAAACAGATTTAAATGTCATATAATTATAGATATCTTTATTCAACATCCTTTTTTTACTCCAATTCATCTAAAGTTAAGCCATAGCCTTCTAAAAATTCATCCATAGAAATCCGAGTGCTCTTCTCTCGGATTTCTAGTATATGCAGTCAATGTTATGCTTATTTTATAATCAACTCATTGATTTGTTTATTTGTCTCTATGTTGTGGACCTGCATCTTATTTTCTGAGAATGTATACAAGTAATCACCTATATAAATTATCCTTCTAATTTCATTTCCATAATTTATATTTGATTCCATATGGCTTATTGTATTTTTTAAGCTTATGCTGTCATTTGTAACACTATATACATATGCCCCATTAAAATCACTCTTGTAATTATCTGTTGTCCTGTATACAGGAAATGCCATCAATCCCTTATTCAGAGAAAACAGCAAGGCTTTGTGATTATACAAGAGTTCTGAACGTGTTCCCTCCTTACCAATTATTTCTGTAATTGTTTCCTTGGGTTTATTGACATTTGAAACATCAAACATTGAAATCTTCATGCCGGAGGTTACAGTTCCTCCCCATTGATTTTCCTTAGTGTCGTATCCAAAGCCTAGTATATGATTTTCATCAACCATGTGAAGGTATGTGCTGTATCCCGGAATTTTTAGCATTCCTTTTAATTCAGGTGCTCGAGGATTTGATGTATCAATAACAAATAAAGGATCAACCTGTCTGAATGTAACCATGTATACCCTATCTCCTACAAAGCGAGTACTGTAAATTCTTTCGCCTTCAGCAAGCCCTTCAAGTTTCCCCATAGCTTTTAAATCTTCATCTAAAATATATACATTATTTTTGGATGTATTTGACCACATGTCACCTGTTGTAGTTGCTATTCTAAATGTGTTATTATAATCATCCATTGAAAACTGATTAATTATAGTTCCTGGAACTTGACCTTGGATAGCTGAACCAATTTTACCGCTATCTAGATTAAATTTATAAAGAACTGTACTTGTTGTATATTCAGGAGCGAACTCCTCTGCTTGAGTAATTCTGTAGTCATAAGAGTAATCAGCTACTGCAGCATACAAGCTGTCAGGGGAAACATAAATAGTATCTGTCCCACCTAAATAGACATCTACATCAGGCTTGGATGTTTTATCTGATAAATCAATGCCTATGGTATACATATATCTTGTATCTATGTAGTTTGGGAAATATTTAATATCTGTATATCCAAACTCATACTTCTGGTTTTTCAACACGTCAGTATAATATGGAAGGGGTATATCAATGTCCATATTATCATAATATCTATACCCTAAGTTAAGATACTTATTGTTAATTAAATAGAAGCTGTCATCAATTAGTCTTCCAGACAAATAGTTACCATCAAAAAGATATTCTCTTTCAAGCACAGGATTTTCAATATTTTCTATATTATAAATCAATACATTACTTCTGTCATCATAATATCTCGGAGGCATTATGGAGGGTGCAATCATATCTATACTTAAGTCCATCTTGTCTATTGCAGGTTTATCCATAATATAGAAAAGGTTGTTTTGACCTATTACTATTAACTTGTTTTCACTTGTAAAAATTTCATTTATGCTTGTATTCTCAGGAACAGTCACAGTTGTTAATACTTTTGGGGCATTTGGATTCGAATCGATTATTTTAAGCCCTCTGCCTGTTATTAGATAAATATATTTACCGTCATTTTTTATTATATCCCCTTCCTGAACACCTTCTACTTGGTTGTTTGTATCAGATTTGTCTTGATTGGCGGACCCAGATTCTGCTTGGGATGGCTGTTGTCCTGTAGGAGCAGCAGGGAATGCTGGTGTTTGGGAGCTTTCAACCATGGAGTCATCAGCAATATCATCTAATAAACCCCTACCCATCCAAATATAGTTATAAAGCCTTGAATTATACTCTAACAAGGCAATTAAGTTTTCCTTTGTACCCACACTTGAAATTACATTTTTATCAGCTGCAAATGTATCATTTTTGCTTATGTAAACTGATCTCGTACTTTCATCCCAGCTTACATCATGTCCTAAATTTTCAACAATAAACCTAAGAGGAGCAAAAGTCCTGCTATTTATCATCCTTGTGGGAACATCAATGTCCTTGATAATACCATTTACCATTACCTTATTCTTACCTAAGAGCATTTCTATTTCATTATTATCATCCTTAATAACAACTTCTTGTAGACTTTTGTTCCAGTCTACCTTAGCGCCTAATTTTTCAAAAACACCCCTTAAAGGTATTAGGGTCCTGCCATCTTCTATGAATGGCTCAACATCTAGGAATACCTTTTCATTATCCACATAAATTGATATTCCATCTTGAGCAAAAGCTGTAATGCTAAAACTAATAGCTAAAATCATAACCATTATAATTATTTTATTAATCTTCATAAATACCATCACCTCTTTTTATTAGACGTATTTTTATAACACCTTGTTCCTCTTATACCACAATATTTTTCTTTTAAACAAAAAAAGGGACATGGGTGTATTAGTAAAATAACCCTGTCCTCTTATCATTACTAGTCATTCCGAGCCGCAAGTGATAGTTCTCATATTTTAATAAATTTCTCACCTAGGGCTTAGAAAGTCAAGGTTTAAATGTGCCGCAACATGTTTCTTCAGGAACATTTGCATTTTTTCCGTTAACTATTATATCCGATGCACCACAGTGCTCAGACTCATTATATACACACTTTACCGCCATACATATAATATCTGTGTTCTGTTGGGGATCATTCACAGAGCTTCGCACACCGGGTTTTTGTTCAATAAAAGTATTACAACTTGTTGAACGGCTTTCAAATGCTTTTTTACCATCAACTGTAACTGTTGGAGCTGTACAACCTAATCTGTTATTAAAGTAGCAATTTGTTACTGTACACTTAATTTCTGCCATTGTCTTTCCTTTCATCATTAGATTTTTTTTAGTTTATCCTAAAGATGACTAATTATGCCTCTTATCTGTAGTATGCTAACAACAAATCTACCATTCTGCCGTAAGATCTCACTCCATCATGCTGATTATTTGCCTTTAAATATGTGTCATTTATTTTATGAGATACAGTTTGAATCTTAGTCTCAAACTGTCTCCAGTAACTTCTTGAAAATTCCATGTCCTTTTTTACATCCTCTGTATAAGTCTTATATAACCTTTCAAACTCACTGTAATCTGCCATATAAAGTGCATTCATTGAATGAGTTAAGGCTGACATAGTACCGCTGTAATAGAAATCATCATAGCCTGATTTGATACTTGCTAAGTATGCTATGAAATTTGCTTCATCTTCCCTCATAAAACCTCTCATATGCACTAACTCATGAAGCATTACAGCAGGAATTTGATAAGGAGGTATATGAACATTTATATTAGATTCAAAGGTAAATGGGAAAAACATTCCGGTAATTCCCAAATAAGACATAAGCTTTGACTGTCTCACAGGTTTAGGGATTGGAAAATTCCCCCCTAATACGTTGTATTCCTCCGATATCCTATTCATAGCATTTTTAGACCGGTCAGCAGTTTCATAATAATTACTATCGAATAATTTTGCACTACCGTTATTAGTGGAAAGTTTTGCCCTATATTCATTTGCATCCTCGATGAGGATTTCTACAAGTTCAACAAGGTCTTCCTTTGAAGATTTTTGAATTTCTAAGCCACTATAAAGGGTAAATTCATATCTATAATAATTAATGCCACAAAATAAAACAAACAAAAAATATATGACTGAAGTAATTGAAGTTAATACAAAAATGTATTTTTTTAAAAAGGAAAAGGTCCTGTGCCTTATACTCTCAATTATAACAAGAATAGTTAATACTAATAGGCTAAATATTATAACAAAAATTATTATTTCCGATATAGAATTGCGAAATTTAGATGTTAATCCACCCAAGCTATTCACAAAAAAAGGGTAAATATTAAGCGAATAATATTCCGCAAAACTTAAGTTGTTTTTTGCTAATATAGTCAAAAGAATTGATATTGGTATCAGCCCTAGGAAAAACCATTTCTTTTTCATTTTTTATCCCTTCATAAATTATATAAAAAAATTATATCATACGTTAATATTAATATCACTGTTTTTTTATTCTAACAGCAAAAATGACCCGAAACTTCGAGTCAGATTATTTACGTATCCCATTATGTCGTCTATGTCATCCTGAGCGAAAGCGAAGAATCTCATCATTTATGAGATTCTTCACTGGGTTCAGGATTATACTACATGATGTTATCATATCAATGACACAGACATGTTACTTCACTTCTATTACTTCGTATCCTGCATCTGTTACAGCTTTTGTTAATATTTCGCTGTCAACTTCTCTGCTTAAGCTTACATCGGCTGATTTTTTGTCTAAATCAACTACTGCACTTTCTACACCTTCCACTGCCTTCAATGCTTTTTCAACAGATGCCTTGCAATGTCCGCATGTCATTCCTTCAACTATTAACACTTTATTCATTTCATTTCCTCCATTATTTGAATTATTTTTAACTATTAAATTATTTTTATTACTTTCTATGTTTTCATTATTATTTGCATTGTTTTTTGAATCTGTCTTTTCTTTATTAACTATTGAGTCTGTTTCTTTCGAATAAGCGATTAGGGCATCTTTAGACATTCGAGTGGGTTTAAAGAATTTAAGCCTTAATGCATTTGATACTACTGATACTGAGCTTAAACTCATAGCAGCCCCTGCAAACATAGGGTTAAGTTTCCATCCTAATATGCCGTAAAATACTCCTGCTGCCAAAGGTATTCCAATTGTATTGTAAACAAATGCCCAGAATAAATTTTGCTTAATATTCCTAATTGTAGCCTTGCTTAATTGAACTGCTGTAACAGCATCAAGCAAATCACTTCTTATTAGAACTATGTCTGCTGATTCTATAGCTACATCTGTTCCCGCTCCAATTGCAATTCCTACATCGGCTCTTGCAAGAGCTGGTGCATCATTAATACCGTCACCTATCATGGCAACCTTTCTACCTTGTTCTTGGATATTTCTGATTTCTCTTTCCTTGTCCTGAGGCAGTACTTCTGCAATGGCTCTTGAAATACCTAACTGTTTTCTAATTGCCTCTGCAGTTTTCTTGTTGTCACCTGTAAGCATTACAACTTCAATACCCATGGCTTCAAATTCCTTGATTGCTGCTTGACTTGTCGGTTTAACAGTATCAGCCACTGTTATAATACCTAAGACATTTTCTTCATCTGCAAAGTATAAAGGAGTTTTTCCTTCATCAGCAAACTTAGTACTTTTTTCTTCAAAATCTTTAATGTTTATACCTTGTTCATTTATTAATCTTAAATTCCCAAGATAATATATTTTATTATTAACTGTAGCCCTTAAACCATGACCTGGAATTGCTTGAAAATCTTCCACCGGGTACAAGTCTAAATTTAAGTTTTTAGCTTCTTCAATTATTGCTTCAGCCAAAGGATGCTCTGAACCTTTTTCAGCTGATGCAGCAATTCTTAACATTTCTACTTCGCCTATTCCATCAGTTGTAAGATCTGTAACCCTTGGTTTACCTTCAGTAATGGTACCTGTTTTATCCATTACTACCGTTTGTACGTGGTGGGCTATTTCCAATGATTCAGCTGATTTAATAAGTATGCCGTTTTCAGCGCCCTTACCTGTACCAACCATTATTGCAGTTGGTGTTGCAAGACCTAGAGCACATGGACAGGATATAACCAGTACTGCTATTCCTATTGAAAGAGCAAACTCAAAAGTTGCTCCTAACAATAACCATACTATTGTAGCTACAACAGCTATGACAATTACAACAGGTACAAATACACCAGATATTTTGTCAGCCATTTTTGAAATTGGAGCCTTTGAAGAAGATGCTTCTTCTACTAGCTTTATTATTTGTGATAAGGTTGTATCGTCTCCAACTTTTTGAGCCTGGAATTTAAAGAAACCGGACTTATTAATGCTTGCCCCAATTACTTTATCTCCAACCTTTTTTTCAACGGGCATACTTTCACCCGTAAGCATTGCCTCATCAATTGAAGAATTACCAAAGACAATTGTCCCGTCAACAGGTATAGATTGGCCTGGCTTAACAATAATAATATCTCCTACCACAACATCCTCAACAGGAATTTCTTCTTCAATGCCATTCCTTTCAACTAATGCAGTCTTTGGGGATAAATCTATAAGCTTTTTAATGGCATCTGAGGTTTTTCCCTTAGCTCTTGTTTCCAAGAATTTACCCACTGTAATTAATGCTAAAACAACTGCTGCAGATTCAAAATACAAATCCATTGAAAATTGCTCTACCATAGCTATATCATTGTGACCAAGGCCATAACCTATTTTATAAATTGCAAATATTCCATAAGCTACAGCCGCTGATGTACCTATTGCTATCAGTGAATCCATATTGGGAGAACCCTTGAAAAGTGTTTTAAACCCAACCCTGTAATATTTATGATTTACTACTACAACAGGAATACATAGCAAGAATTGTGTAAATGCGAATATTAATGCATTTTCCCATCCGTGAAAAATTCCCGGCAAGGGCCAATTAAGCATATGACCCATAGAAATGTAAAACAAAGGAACTGCAAATATAAGAGATACGATCATTCTCTTTTTCATTTCTTCAAGTTCAGATTTATCATCTGCCTTAGTATCCTTCTTAGCTTCAGCTTTTCTTACATCTGCAGAGGATGCACCGTAGCCCGCATCTTCAACCACTTTTATTATGTTTTCTTCATTCAAGACAGATTCATCATATTTAACTGTCATACTGTTAGTAAGCAAATTTACAGTAGCTTCTATAACGCCATCTGTCTTATTTACATTTTTTTCAACTCTCGTTGAACATGCTGAACAGGTCATACCCGTTACATTAAATTTCTGTGTCTTCATATATGCGTCACTCCTTACTTAGCAACTTTATTGATTATTGATATAATTTCATCTATTTTCTCGTCTTCATTTCCTTCGTTAAAAGCTTCCTTCACACACATGTGTATATGAGCCTTTAAAATTTCATTGTTAGCCTTTTTAAGTATTGATTGAACTGCCAATATTTGATTTGAAATATCTATACAATACCGGTCATCATCAACCATTTTTCCAATACCTTCAATCTGGCCTGCTGCAGTTTTTAATAATCTATTTATCTTTTTCTTATCAGCTTTCATAAATTCACTCCTTTTTATCCACTACCCCCCAGGGGGGTGTATCTTAATAATATACCATCCTACTTCTTATGTCAAGAAAAAAATTTTGAATGGTTGAATACTACTTAAAATACTGATATAATTTATGTTAAATGAAAATGTCCTGGTAAGTCATCCTGAGCGTAAGCGAAGGATATCATGTTTAGCATAACTATAATAAGATTCCGCACAGCGAATGACCTACCTCCATTTTTCAGAAAAAACACTCTAAAAAATGGAGTTAGGGCATCTTCCACCTACGATTCAGGATGACAAAAGGCTACGCCTTTTATATAAGGACAGCATTGAGTTATAACCATACTATTTGTATGTTTTTAGCTTTTATTCTAAAATAGTACACAAAATATAATAAAAAGGTAGGTTGTTATGGATAGAAAATTTATTGAAAAATTTGGTTTGAGCTTACCAAGGTTAGGCTATGGCTGCATGCGTTTCCCAGTAAAGGATAATAAAATTGATTTTGATTATGCTAAAAAGTTAATACACCATGCTTACAATAAGGGTATTAATTATTTTGACACTGCTTACAATTATCACGGGGGAGAATCCGAAACATTTTTAGGACAAGTGTTACCGGAATTTGAAAGAGAATCTTATTATCTGACAAGTAAGCTTCCTGTATGGAAGATAGAAAATGAGGAAGATGCTGAAAGAATCTTTAATGAACAATTAGAAAAATGCAATACTGAATATTTTGATTTTTATCTTCTTCATTCTTTAAGTAAAAAGTCCATTGAAAAAGTTGAAGAACTTAATCTTTATGATTTCATACTTAAAAAGAAGAAAGAAGGAAAAATTAAAAATATTGGTTTTTCATTCCATGATACTAACAACGTTTTAAAAGCTTTTGCTGCCGCACACGAATGGGATTTTATACAGCTTCAGATAAATTACTGGGACTGGGAAGAAGATGATGCAAAAAGTATGTATGAAACTTTAGAAAAATTAAACATTCCATGCTTTGTTATGGAACCTGTAAGAGGAGGGTTCTTAGCATCCCTTGCACCCCCTGTAATGAAGCATTTTACAGACTATGCTCCAGATAAAAGTGTTGCGTCTTGGGCCTTAAGGTGGGTTGCATCACTTCCTAATGTGGCTTTAATTTTAAGTGGTATGTCAACCATGGATCAACTTGAGGATAATATAGAAACATTTACAGACTTAAAAACAATAAATGATGAAGAACAAAAGATAATTGACAAAGTTGTTGAAGACTTAAGAAAAATCAATCCGGTTCCTTGTACAGGTTGCCGTTACTGCATGGACTGCCAATATGGAGTCGATATACCAGGAGTATTTGGTATCTACAATGATTATAAAAAGTCCGAGAATAAGGATATTACTAGACGAAGCTACTTCACTTTTATGTCTGAACAAAAACAAGGTGGCAACTGTCAAAAATGTCTAGAATGTGTGCCACAATGCCCGCAGCAAATAGATATACCGGAAGAACTAGCAAAAATCCACGCAGAAATGATGGCGCTTAAATAGGTGTCATTCATAAAGAATAACCTATCCTTAGATCCTTCGCTATTTCTCAGGATGACAAAAATGCAATGATATCCATTGCATTTTTTTATTTGTCCAATATCTACCTAAAATAAATTGCAACATGCTGCATATAGTTATATTAGTATAATTTCGAGGTGGATTATGAGAAGGGAAAAAATTATTATAGGCACATTGATTTTAACGATTGCTACTACTTCTGTTCGCTTTGTAGGAATGTTTTTCAGAATATATTTAGCCAATACCCTTGGAGCAGAAGGAATAGGCTTATATCAATTAATACTTTCCTTTTATTTTCTCATGGTGACTCTTGCTACTGCAGGAATAAGGACTGCCATTTCAAAACTTATTTCAGAGGAAGTTGCCTTAGGAAATTATGCAAATGCCAAGAAAGTTCTCCATCAATCCATAGGTATATCAATTATTACAGGCTTTGGGGCAGGATTTATACTCTACTTTTTTGCTGATTACATTGGCCTTCATATATTAAATGATGAAAGAACAGTCATAGCTTTATTATACTTAGCTCCAAGCCTACCTCTTATGGCAATATCAAACTGTTACAAGGGTTATTTTTACGCTGTAGGCAAGGTTACTCAGCCATCTCTTATTCAAATGACTGAACAATTTGTAAGAATATTTCTAATAGTTTATTTGATGGATACTTTCCTTCCTATGGGAATAGAATATGGATGTGCTGCAATTGCCATTGGAATGACAGCTGAAGAAATCTTTGCCTTATTCTTAGTATGGTTTTTCTATATATTTGACAAAAAACCAGGTGCTAATAAAACAAAGAAAAAATCAAGTAATATGGTTTTTAGAATCCTTGGTATTTCACTGCCCCTTTCTGCAACATCAAACTTAAACTCAATATTAAGAACAGTTGAAAATACAATGATTCCTGCAAGGCTTCTCTTGTACGGTCTATCTTCAGAGACTGCAATGAGCCTTTATGGAATGATTAAGGGAATGGTACTTCCCTTGCTATTCTTTCCTTCCTCAATTTTAACATCACTTTCATCATTGTTGATACCGGCAGTGGCAGGAGACAATGCTCTTGCAAATGAAAAAAGTGTTTCAAGGACCTTGTCACAAGTAATTCATTTTACAACTATTTCAGGAATATTTGTGGTTACTATATTTGTATCATTTCCAAATGAACTAGCAATGGCTGTTTACAACGACCCCCAAGTTGGCTTAATGATAAAACTAATATCTTATGTATGTCCCTTTATGTATTTAAACATGGTTATATCATCCATGCTCAATGCTTTAGGAGAACAAGTAAGCTCTTTTGTTGTTAATATTATTGAATCGGCATTGAAAATTTCCATTATCTATTTCTTTGTACCTATCTACGGATTCAATGCATACTTATTTTCCCTCTTTGTAACTACTATTCTTAATACAATTTTATACTTATTTAGATTATTGCAAGTATCAAGCATTGTTTTCGACATTTCAAACTGGATTTTTAAACCTATTATTGCTGGTGGGATTGCAGGATTAATTGGCAAACAGACATATTTATTGTTTATACAAAATTCTTCTCATCACATTATTTCTTTAATTTCGTCAATAATAATACTGTCTTTAATATATTTAATGGGCTTAATTTTATTGAAAAGTGTTAATCTAAATGAAATAAAAATAAAATCCTTTTTACCCAAATCTACAATATAGTTTTAGTAAATTTGTCATCCTGAGCGTTAGCGAAGGATCTCATGTTTAAAACCTGAGATTCCTCGCGCTTTGCTCTCAGAATGACTCGGGCTACGCCCTTCTTCATACCATGACCCTTTGTATGGCAAATTTCTATATTTGGATTTAAATCTCAATAGTTGAAATTTTTCATAAGATACAGCATAAATTGGCATCCTTAAAGAAGCATATTTCATCAAATACTTCAAAGAATAATTTAAAGTTTTAAAGGAGTGAGAATATGCGATATGGTGCAATGGACTTTATGTTGTTTTTTATAATATATGGATTCTTGGGTTTTTTACTTGAAACTGTATTTAGAAGTCTTGCAGAAAAGAAAAAATATATAAGCAGAGGATTTCTGACAAAAGGATTTTGTCCCTTGTATGGTGTTTGTGGGATACTTATATTAGAAATTTTCACATTAAGTCAACTGACAATCAACAATAATTTGTGGGCACTTATAGGTGCAACTGTGGGATCTATAGCTGTAGTTACACTGCTTGAATACATTACGGGAATAATTCTTGACAGGGTTTTTCATTTAAAATTGTGGGATTATAGTAACAATTACCTAAATCTGCATTCCTACATCTGCCTTGAATTATCATTGTTATGGGGAGTCCTAGCACTACTTTTAGCAAATTTTGTCCATCCTGTAATGGAAGTACTGGTATATGCCATACCTTATAATATAAGATATATTTCTACCATTATTTTTTTAGCAGCCTTATTTGTAAATGTAGCTTACAACATGCGTAGAATGGTAGAAAGCGAACACTCAACTCTAGACTGGGATAGCCTTCGTGATAGACTTTAGATAAGAGAGTGAATTGATAGCAACAAAAGAGGGACATTTCTTTAATATATAATAATTGCTTTGGGTTAGCTATTAAGGAAATGTCTCTTTCATGGAGGTAGACATTCTTTAAAAAGTAATAATCTGGGTATCCTAAAGGATGTCCTTTATATTCCTATCCTGTAATTAGAAGTTCATCTATTGGTCTTCCCGGTGGTACTATGGGATAAACGCTACAGTTTTGGTTAATTTTACATTCCAAGAAAATAGCTTCATTTAAGTTTTCTGTTTCATTTAATATATCCTTCAACTCTTTCATTGAACATGCCTTGTATGCCTTAATACCATAGGCTGCACTCAGCATTTGGTAGTCTACATCATCGTAGTTATCAGTTTCTGAATACCTTGCATCACTAAACATTCTTTGCCACTGCCTTACCATGCCTAGAGTATTGTTGTTAAACATCACTATTTTTACAGGCAGCTCATATTTAGAAAGTGTAACTAATTCTTGGCAGTTCATTCTAAAACTACCGTCACCTGTTACAAGAACAGTACTTTTATTAGGATTTCCAACCTGGGCACCTATAGCCGCTCCAAGTCCAAAGCCCATAGTTCCCAAACCTCCGGATGTAATAAATTCATTAGATTTATTAAATTGCCAGAACTGACCTGCCCACATTTGATGCTGGCCTACATCAGTTGCTACTATGGTATTTGCCTGGTAGTGTTTGTTTATTTCCTTAAGTATATTTTCAGGTACGAATTCACTTTCATCAGCTGGCTTTAGTTGTTTCTCCATTATTTCATCAAGCCATGAGCTTCTGTCCTTTTCTTCTGATTTTTCCAAGAGAATTGTTAATATTTCAGTCATATCTCCAAGCAAGGAAACATTGCTATAAGTATTTTTATCAAATTCCGTTGAATCAATATCAATGTGAATAATTTTAGCTCCTGGAGCAAATTTATCGGGACTTCCAATTACCCTGTCACTAAATCTTGCCCCAATAGCTATAAGTAAATCGCAATTAGTAACAGCCATATTTGTTTCCATGGAACCATGCATACCTACAAAGCCCAGTGCTAGCTTATTGGCCCTTGGAATAGTTCCTAAACCCATGAAGCTGTTGCATACTGGAATTCCTGTCTTTTCTGCAAATTGAACCAACAATGAATCATTTCTTGAAATTCTAACACCACCACCTGCATAAATAACAGGCTTCTTGGCCTTATTTATTAATTCAGCTGCCAATTTTAAACTTTCTTCACTTGGAATAACTTTTTCAACCCTGCGGTCTTCACTGTTTCCTTTGTATTCACATGTATTTATAAATACATCCTTTGGAATATCCACTAATACAGGGCCTGGTCTCCCCTCCAAGGCCACGTCTACGGCTTCTCTTATTACATCTTCCAAATCCTCGGTATTTCTAACCAAGTAGTTATGTTTTGTAACAGAAAGGGTCATTCCGGTTATATCAACTTCCTGAAATGAATCCCTTCCAATTAGTGTATTGGCAACCTGACCACTTATAACCAATAAGGGTACAGAGTCCATATAAGCATTGGCAATACCAGTTACGGTATTAGTAGCGCCAGGGCCTGACGTTGCAATAAAGACTCCCAGTTTCCCTGTGCTTCTTGCATACCCATCTGCTGCATGAACGCCGTTTTGTTCATGGGCAGGTCTGTATACCTTGAAATAATCCAGCTCATCATATAGAGCATCAAAGAAAGGTATTACAGCTCCTCCGGGGTATCCAAACAAAGTATCAATACCTTTTTCCTTCAAAACTTTTAATATTATTTGCGAGCCTGATAATTTCATTTTGCACCATTCCTTATTATTCTTATTGTCTTATTATATTGCTACTCTTGTCCTTTTGCAGATTTTCCTATCCAGGACATCATTGATCTTAATTTTTGACCTGTTTCAATGATCGGATGGTCTAATGCCATATTTTTCATTGCAAGGAATCTTGGTTGTCCGGCCTTATTTTCTGATATCCAATCATAAGCAAATGTTCCATCTTGAATATCTTTTAATATATTCTTCATCTCTTTTCTTGTATCTTCTGTTACGATTTTTGTTCCTGTTATATAATCGCCGTATTCGGCAGTTTCACTTATGGAGTATCTCATGTTTTCAAATCCACCTTCATAGATTAAGTCAACTATTAGCTTCATTTCGTGTAAACACTCAAAATATGCAATTTCCGGCTGATATCCTGCTTCTACCAAAGTATCAAAACCTGCCTTGATTAATTCTGTTATTCCACCACAAAGTACTGCTTGTTCACCAAATAAGTCTGTTTCTGTTTCTTCCTTAAAAGTTGTTTCGATAACGCCTGCTCTTGTTCCGCCCAATGCTTTTGCATAAGCAAGAGTTAGGTCTTGGCATCTGCCTGTGAAATCTTGATGTACAGCAAACACTTGAGGTACCCCAGTTCCTTCTACATATGTCCTTCTAAGTAAATGTCCGGGTCCCTTTGGTGCAACCATAAATACATCAACATTTTTAGGTGGAACCACTTGATGATAATGAATATTGAATCCGTGTGCAAATGCTAATGCATCTCCTTCTTTCAAGTTTGGAGCTATGCTTTCTTCATAAATCTGCTTCTGAGCTGTATCCGGGGCTAATACCATAACTACATCCGCTTCCTTCACTGCTTGAGCTACAGTTTTTACAGTAAGTCCGTGGGCTTCTGCTTTTGCTTTTGATTTACTTCCTTCCTTAAGTCCTACAACCACATTTACCCCACTATCTTTTAAATTAAGAGCATGTGCATGTCCTTGGCTTCCATATCCTACAATTGCTACTGTCTTTCCATCCAATACTTTTAAATCTGCATCCTTATCATAATACATTTTTCCCATTTTCATTTTCCTCCAATTTGTTTTTTTATTTTTGTAAACCTGAGATTCTTCGAGCTACGCTCTCAGAATGACACGGGCTACGCCCTTTATTCATAACAATTACAATTATGCTTCTGATACATCATAGACATCTACTAACTTTTGCATTTGAAGAATTGCCCTATCAAAGCTGTTTCTTTTTTCATCTTCTAAAGTAATCTTGAAAACTGAATTGTTATCATCCAATGAAGACATGGTAAATTCCCTTACATCAAACTGCTTCCTTCTCAAAGTTGTTAATACCCTCACTGCTGAATCCATTCCTTTTGATACTTTAAAACTGATTGTCCTACACATGATTAACCTCCTATTTTTTGATGTTTTGGTTTTTTGTTCAACTGAATGATTCTAGCTTCTATCGGGGACGCAGGGCACGCAGGGAGCGCAGGCTCCATCACAATTTTATTCTATTTGGGGACATTCCTCTTACCCACAAAGACTTTCCCCATAGTAGAGGTGTGTCCCCATACTTCTGATAATGGGGTTAGGTCATAAAAAAAACCTCTCGTCTCTATATACATACAACTGTATATAGGGACGAAAGGTCTTTCGCGGTACCACCCTATTTTACGATAAAAAAATATCGCCTCATTCAAGTCGAAAAAACTACAAGTTTTTTGAACCCTATTCTTATAACGCAGAAGTACGTCCTTGTCTACTTAATTCGACTCAGAAGCTCTGGAGTGATCATTATATCTCATAACACCGATTTTCACCAACCATCGGCTCTCTAAAGTTATATTCAGATACTTTTGTCTCCGTCAAAGCTTTTTTTTAAACTTATTTAAGAGTATAACCAAAGGTACAAGCATTTGTCAACCCTTTTTTTAAAAATATTTTTCATCAACATAGAACTGCGGGGACGGACCTTGGAATTCCAAGGTCCGTCCCCGTAATTTTTATTGTCTTAATTGGTTTAAGGCATTTATTACTTTTGGTACTACTTGTTTTTTTCTTGATACACACTTATCAATATAGATACCTTGATATACTTCTTCTTCAAATATCATTTTAACTAATTTTTCTCGTGAAGAAGTGTAGAAGATATATGATCCTTCATTTACAATGTCTGTTACTGCCATCATTAGCAAGTAATAGTCTCTGTCATCTGTAATATCATCAATAAGTTTAACAAATTCATCTTTCCTATTCATAATTTCTTTGATGTCTAGTGTAAACACTTGTGATATACCAATATTCTTATAAACCAGGTTAAACTTTTTGAAATCCTGATATATAACTTCCTCTATTGTTTTTCCCTCCAAGGAAGTTCCTGCCCTGAACATTTCCATAGCATATCCATATAAGTCTATATCCACTATTTTCAAGAGCTCATTTACTGCATATTTGTCTTTTTCAGTTGTTGTAGGCGATTTAAATAAAAGTGTATCAGAAATTATTCCAGAAATAAGAAGCCCTGCAATATCCTTATTTATTTCCACATTATTTTCCCTATACATTTGAAAAATAATAGTACAAGTGCTTCCCACAGGAGTGTTTCGGAAGTTAATGGGAATTGCAGTCTTAATATCCCCTATTTTATGATGGTCTATAACTTCTAATATTTCTGCTTCCTCAATACCCTCTGCACTTTGATTCAATTCATTGTGGTCTACGAGTATTACATTTTTTCTCTTTGGATTGATTAAATGACTTCTGCTCAAAAGCCCGAGATATTTTTTATCCTTCGATATTATAGGGAATTTAGAATGCTTTGACTGCTCTATATCATCCTTGCAATCATTCAAATAATCGTAATCAGAAAATAACATAATATCTTTCTTTTTCATAATATCATCAACATATTTAGAAAGAGATATGTTTTTTGCCGTATAATAAGTATGGTAAGCAGTGCTAATTATATTTACCTTATTTTCGCTTGCCATTTCTATTAATGTATTAGGAACTTTCAAGTCTCCGGTTACAATTATCATCTTAACCTTTGTTTCTATAGCGTACTTTATGACATCATATCTGTCACCAACGATTACAATAGAATCTTTATTAACAATACTAGACTTTCTCAGTGTATCTTCTTCAAAAGATGCAACTATTACATCCCCCTTAATAATATCATCAAATTTTAAAACTGTGTTTCCCAGCAGTGTTTCAATAATATTATCGTAAGAAGTACATAAATGCTGTTGGTCTGTATTAATAAGGCTCATGGCTATGTCCTTCATGGTTATTATTCCGGATAGGTTCATATCTTCATCCACAATAGGAAGGGTTCTAAGCTTGTTTTCGTTCATGTGAAAATATGCAAAGTGAACGGATTGATGTTTAGTAAAGGGCTTTACCCTTTCAAATTCCAAATCCTTAATTTGTATTTTTACATTATTAAGAATTTCAGGCTCTTTAACATTGAAGTGGTTTAAAACATAGTCTGTTTCCTTATTCACACTTCCAAGAATGTATGCCTTTGATGGCTCATTTAATTTATTTTTTAAATCTGACAGGGCTATTGCTGAACACACACTGTCAGTATCCGGTGTTTTATGACCAAATATTAAGTTGTATTTCATTATTTACTCCTATTTGAATCGCAGGTCTTTGCCGTAAAATTTAAGGGGAACAAAATTATTGAATATACGGGATGTAATTCTGTCAGAATATGTATCCCTCAGCTGTTCCAGTGATAAATTAGTTGAAATAATTGTCTTTTTTTCCGTTATCATTCTTTCATTTATAATATTAAAAAGTTCTGCATTGGTAAATGAATTGCTCACCTCTGTACCAAGGTCATCTATAATAAGCAAGTCGCTATCAAAAATCATAGAGTAATTTATTCTGTTTTCTTCAGTTTCATTCATCTTATAAAACTTATGATTTTCTACAATTTCAAACAAGGAAAAGGAAGTTTGATACAAAACAGAAATTTCCTTATTTATAAGCTCATGGGCTATGCAATTGCACATAAATGTTTTTCCTAAACCTGTTCCACCGTAAAACAAGAGATTCATATTAGTGGTATGAAAGTTCGTGCAAAAGTCTTCGCTAATTTCCAGGACATAGTACATATTTTGCCTTGGAGTAAGCTTTTCATTTTTATGAGATTCATTGCTAAAAACATTAATGTCAAATGTATTGAAGTTTTCTTTGCCAAGCATATGTATCATATTAGACACTTGATAGAGATTGTTTATAATCTCCCTGTTAAAACAAGAGCATCTTTTCCCATCAGCTGCATAACCTGTATCGTTACACTTTGGACATTCATACTGAATTTCCAGATAATTTTCAGGAATATTGTTCTTTTGGTAAATTAACTTTCTTTCATTTTTAAAGTTTTCTAGCTGGTCTCTTAATTTCTTAACCTGAGACTCCAAATTTTCCGGATTAGATAAAAATATTTTTGATAAAGATATACTGAATAGTTTTATTTCCCTATCGATTTCTGATAGGCGGGGTATTTTAACATAAAGTTTTTCCCTTCTTTCATCTGCTTCCTGGGCGGCTTTCAATCTTTTTTTATTGTATTCAATCATAATATCTTCAATTATTTGTTTATTTATTTCCATCATCCCCTTCCTCAGGAATTGTTAAACCTAATTTATTAAGTTTTTTCTCAAATCTTTTTCTAGCTAAATCTTCTAAGTCATCGCCTGTATATTCTTCGCTTTGAATAAAGTTATGGAATTTATTTTTTGCTTTTCCACTCTCTTTACTTGTTGCTGTCTTTTTTTCAGGTTTTTTGTCGTTCTTTAAATCATCAATGGTTTTAAATCCGTTTTTAAACCATTCACTTAATATTTTATCAAAATAATTTAAGTTTGGATTGCTAATTTTTGTCGAATTATCCAGGCATCTTAAAATCATTTCCATAGAAAATTCCCATTCATCAATCCATTTATCGATTGTCCTCATTTCAGCTTCAGTAAGGGTCCTGTTAAAACCAAGAGCCTTAGAAATTCGTGAATAGGTTGAAAAACGATCATTTCTCTTTTCAAGATATTCAACCATGGTGTCTATATCCACAACTCCCTCATCATACCATGCAGACACAACAGATTCAATATAGGAAAAGCGCTTTACTTTTTTATTATTTACACAATAAGAAAATGCTTGAGTCATTATATATGGATCCATCTTGTACTTATTAAGCCAAGTTATGATTTTTTGCTTTTCATTAATTTTTAAAGGTCTTCCCAGCATATCCTCAATTTCTTCCATCATTGTTTTAATTTCAGGATTTCTGGCAGTTGAAATTAACTCTTCATTGTCCACATATTTATTTTTATCATCAACTTGGTCACCTTTGCGTATGTGCTTGTACACATTGTCCACATAAAATTGCTTTAAGTTAACAAATTCAACCCTATAATTGTATTCATCACCGGTTTCATGCTTAAGAATAATACCTTCTCTTTCCCAGTAGTTCCATGCATTTAATACATCTGTCAAAGGAAGTTTTAAATTTTTGGCAATTGTCTCATTATTAAAATCCAGCTGGTCTTTTGCAAATTTATATCCCATTAAGTACACTTTTACATAGGTACCATCAGCTAAAGGCATGTAATCATTGATGAAAATATTTTCTATAGGGGTATCCCCTAAATCTATTTGCAATTCTTGAAGAATAAAATACATAAAATACTCCTTTTCGTCATAATATAACATATAAGACCTGAATAAGATCTGATATAATTTGTAATATAATTGTAACAATCTTATTATAATAATGTGAAAACATTTTCTCGTAATTATGGTTGACATCTTCTTATAAAATCGACTATAATCACATATATAAATTAAAGACATGTTTATTGACTTTAATTATAACATTTTTTATTTTAAAAGGAAATTACTATTTTCTTAACTAAGAGTGCTTAATATCATTCTGAATGTCAAATATTAATATTCTATTAATATTTGATTCTTCATTAGCCTAAGGGCATTAAAAATGGTATAATGTAAAAACAAAATATTGACTAGGAAGTAAACTATGAAAACTAATAATTCACTATTTAGCAAGTTTGGGAAAAATAAAAATACAGAAATTTTTAAGCAGTTAGACGAAAAAAAAGAAAGACAACCCTTCGAGTTTACCAAACGAGTCAAAGGTACCATAGCTCTGTTTCTAGCTACAACCCTCATATTGAGCGGAATTTATACCTTCGATTATCTTGAAACCCACGAAAACAATGTTTATCCAACAGACAGCTTTACAGTAGTATCTGACGGGGAAGAACTCTTTAAATTAAGAGACCCTGAACTTTTGGGTTCTGCCATTATAAAATTAAAAAAAGAATTTGAAAATAAAGAAAAACATGAAATAGATATAGAAAGTAAATTCGAAGTTATACCATCATTAGCAAAAGATGATGAAATAGTATCGGAAGAAGAGCTTTACCAGCTAGTTAAATCAAACATAACTTATTCCATACTGGCATATGAGCTAAAAGTAAATGGACAAAAGATAGGAATACTGAATTCCAAAAAAGAAGCAGAAAATGTAGTAGAGAAAGTTAAGGAACATTTCACTCAAGACTATGATAAAGAGTCATTGCTGGAAATAACAACAGTTGAAGATATAGAAATAGAACAAGTTAAAGCAAAAAATTCAGAAATACAAAAAGAAGAACCATTAGTAAATTACATAATTAAAGGAACTAAAGAAGAGAAGACATACATAGTAGAAAAAGGCGATACATATTGGACCATAGCTGAATATTTCAATATGACACTAGATGATTTAATAACAGCAAATCCGACTTCTGATCCGGAAAGGATTCAGATCGGAGATGAATTAAACTTAGTAGTTCCAAAACCCTTCGTAAATGTACAAGTGAAGAGAAAATTAATACAAGAAGAAAAAGTAGCATATGAAACAGAGTATGCATATGTATCATATATGTACAATGACGAAGAAGTTGTATCAAAGGCAGGACAATACGGCCTTTCAGAAATAGAATCAATTGTAACAGAGCAAAATGGTATTCAAATATCAAAAGAAGTGATATCGGAAAAAGTAATAACACCACCTGTAACAAAATTAGTAACAACAGGAACTCAAGATCCACCACCAAAACAAGGAACAGGATTCTTTATAAATCCTCTTCCAGGCTCAATGATATCCTCACGATACGGTGCCAGGTCAGGAGGCTTCCATAGGGGTCAAGACATGGCAAAAGCACATGGGTCATCAATTAAGGCTGCTGACGGTGGGACAGTTACCTTTGCAGGCTGGTCAGGAAGCTACGGCTACATGGTTGATATAGACCACGGTGGCGGTTTCACAACAAGATATGCTCACTGTAGCGACATTTACGTTTCTGCCGGTGAAAAAATCTATCAAGGAAAAAGTATTGCAGCAGTAGGTTCCACAGGGGTATCATCAGGTCCTCATTTGCATTTTGAAGTAAGAAAATACGGTTCCCTGGTAAATCCAGCGGCTTATAT
>CAZTML010000009.1:0-8373 GCA_964614935.1 uncultured Clostridia bacterium
TTCTTTATTATCATCTTGGTACTTTTTAAGCAAGTCTTCTGCTTCTGTATTTCCAAAACTATTAAGAGGAGTGTTTAATATTTCTTCTCTTCTCTTTGCTTCTAAATTTTTTTGCTCTTGATGTTTTTTCCACCATATGAATAGTACAATTGCCAAAACTACTATCCCAATTAATGTAAAGACTGTAATCCATGGAGACTTAGTTACTGTCATAATTCTATCTGCTGCATCACTAAAAGATTTACTGAAAAATTCTTCGTCTTCTAGATTACTTTCATAATAATATCTATCAATATAATCAAGCAATATGTCTCCAGCTTCCCTATCAATTACACTTTTGGCCTGGGTTCCGGCTACATAATAATCCATGTACATGCCTTCATATTCATAAAACACTAAGAGTAAATGTGCTTCATCTGTAAACAGTTCATCATACATCTCGTTGGCAAAATTCTCTAAATCAAAATCCGTTGGATAATGCGAGCCATTAATAGTATCCGTCAAGTATAAGTATGGTTGAACTCCTGTTTCTTTATAAAAGTGTCTTAAACCACTAATGAGTTTTGTTTCATTGTTAATCCAACCTAACTCGTCTGTATAGTATTTAGTTTCATTTACTGCACCGGCTGGTAAAGCTACCCTTTCAAAAGATGATGGTGTTATATTTCCACTACTATTGTTGCTACTATTACTGGTGGCTGAAATTACAGTAAAAATAATAGCTATGAAGATTGCAATCACAATAAATACAATAATGGCCGTAATACATCCGCATCCCGAACCACCTGATCGTCTTGGAGGTCTGTTTAATCCACCACCGCCAAAACCACCACCTACTGGTATTCTAGGACCAAATACCGGACCAAATACGGGGCCGAAACTTGGACCTGTTGTTCTTCTGTTATTGCCGAATATTCCTCCACCGTTGGATCCCCTGGAAGAACCACCACTACTTCCTCCAAATAAACCACCACCGCTACGCCCACTTGAGGAACCACCACGACTGCCACCGCCTAAAGAAAATCCGCCACCAAAACCGCCACTACGCCCGCCGCCGCCTCTAGATCCACCAAAAGAGCCACCACCGCTTCTGCCTCCTGAACCTCCGCTTCTAGCCAATCAAATCCCTCCAATTAAATGTACATTATATTATACATTTCATACTTATATATAATACCCTTATTTATTATATTTCAAACATACACTATTTAATCTAATAATTTAGGGACATTTCTCTACCCCTAAAGACTAGTCCTAGTTTTTTCATATTCATCAAGAAAATTATAATTAATATTTCCTTTTTTGTATCCTATGATGGTTTCTAGATTGATATTATGTATAGACTTAAAAATATTTGTATCAATATTTGGATTAACTTGCCGCAATTTTTTTATTAAGTCTTTCATTTCCTGTCTTTTAGAGCCTAGACCCTCTGAGTGAATTCTTTCAGTAATACGGCAGGCACATTGGATAAAGTGCAGATTGTTATATTTTTTCCACCCTATTATATCTTCTTCCCGAATTTTGTACATAGGTCTTATAAGCTCCATTCCCTCATGATTAGTAGAGTGAAGTTTGGGCATCATAGTTCTGATTTCTGCAGCATAAAACATGCTCATAAGGACTGTTTCAATTACATCGTCAAAATGGTGACCTAGTGCAATTTTGTTGCAACCTAATTCTCTTGCCTTTCTATACAAGTAACCCCTGCGCATTCTGGCACATAAATAACAAGGTGTTTGATCAATCTTGTCTACTACTTCAAATATTGGTGTATCAAATATTTTTATAGGAATATTTAAAAGTTTTGCATTTTCAATGATCCTATCTCTATTTTCTTTATTATATCCGGGATCCATTACTAAATATTCTATTTCAAATTGTACTTCGCTGTGTTTTTGAAGGTTTTCCATACATTTGGCCATAAGCATGGAATCTTTTCCTCCAGATATGCAAACTGCTATTTTATCATTATTTTTAATTAACTCATATTCCTTTATTGCGGAAATAAACTTTGACCATATTAATTTCCTATATTTTTTTGTAATAGATCTTTCTATTTCTTCATATCTTTCCATTTCTAGCCTGCTTTATTGAGTATTTATGACATCTTATTTTTCTTTTAAAACCTGGGTTCCTTCGCTAGGCCTAGGATGACAGTCCGTTGCGTCTGAACATTACCATTATATAAACATAATTGGAATAATACAAGAAATTTATTATTGCATTTTGTGAAAATGTTTGCTATTCTTTAATTAGATTTAGGGGTTAAATAAATTATAACAAGGAGGATTTATGGGAATATCTCACGAAGTGGATTACAAAATTTATGGGGACGATATTCAGTTTGTTGAAATCGGTCTGGACTATGGGGAAACGATTGTTGCTGAGCCTGGCGCAATGATGTACATGGATTCGAGCATTGAAATGGATACTATGTTTGGAGATGGTAATGAAAAAAGCAAGGGCTTCAAAGGAATGCTAGCTACGGCAGGCAAAAGAGTTCTCACGGGAGAAAATTTATTTACAGCAACCTTTACAAATAAAAGTGTTGATAAAAAGGTTGTTGCCTTTGCAGCACCATATCCAGGAAGAATTATCCCTGTTAGTCTGCCTGATTACGGTGGACAACTTATTTGTCAAAGAGACTCATATTTATGTTCTGCAAAGGGTATTGAAATAACTATTGCATTTCAGAAAAAAATAGGGGTAGGACTTTTTGGCGGTGAAGGTTTTATAATGCAAAAATTAATTGGAGATGGCTATGCCTTTCTTCATGCTGGTGGTACTATTATTAAAAAGGAATTAGGATCAGGGGAAATACTAAAATTAGACACAGGATGTTTGGTAGCTTTTACTCAAGGAGTAGATTACGATGTTCAGATGGCAGGCAATGTAAAAAGCGCCTTGTTTGGAGGAGAAGGCTTGTTCTTAGCAACGCTACGGGGTCCAGGAACTGTATGGCTACAGTCACTTCCATTTAGTAGAATAGCTGATAGGATTTATTCTGCAAGTAGAAAAAGCGGTGGAGGTGGCTCAAAAGGAGAAGGAAGCTTACTTGGAAATATTGGCATAGGAAATTTGTTTGGTAGCGATTAGATATGTATAGGGACACACCTCTAAAAATAAGCAACTCTCTGAAGGATAGTTTTTAGAGGAATGTCCCAAAATATAAGGTGCTCACTGAGCACCTCTTTCTTTGAAAATATTACATACTGCCTTTGTAGCTGAAATATCTTCTTCTATTATATCAAAATCATTTATTCTTTCTTCAAGTTGATCAATGTATGTAGAAAGAATACAACAAGAACTATGGAAAACCCCACCCTTTAAACCTATTGTCACAGGACCTTTAAAATCTTTCTTTTTAAGAGCCACTTCCGTAAAGTCTGCCAGGTGTTTACCTGTATGCTCCAAAAGTCTTAGGGCGTAAGGGTCACCTTCATTTGCATAATCAACAATTACGGGAAAAAGGGCTGCAACCTTATTTTTTTCGTTATTATATATAAAATTCATTATGTCAGACCGTGTAGAACCACCTATTATTTCAAGTATAGCTTTACTTAAAGGGTCAAAGGGGATGTTTCGATCAAACTTGTAAGCAATATTTTTGAATACCTGCATAACTGTATGATAACCACTTCCTTCATCACCTATTACATGGCCCCAGCCACCTACTATTTCACCTATTCCATCCTTCTGAACAAAACATGAAGAACCTGTCCCAGAAATAGCTAAAATTCCGTCCCTGTTTCCAAAATATGCTTTACAGGCCATTTCAGCATCGTTAATAACAATTGTATCAACTACAAAAGTTCCCTTCACATATTTTTTTATGAGCTCTACATAATTTCCTGTTTCAACTCCTGCCATGCCAATAGCAATAAGCTGGCAATTTTCTCTACCTAATTCGTTTACACAATCATAAATCAATGAAATTAAATTGTTAACAGTCTTATCCAAATTTACTGCAGGATTTCCAAATCCTCCAATTAAATTAAGAATTGGCTTCTCATCTAAATCATAAGCAATTAGCTCAGATTTTGTGCCACCTGCATCAATTCCAATTAAATACTTCATAGACTCACCACCCATTATAGTATATCAAAAAATTTTACATTATTCTACGTATAATTACTCTTATATATTTAAATTTGCTATTCACTCTCCATGTCCTTCTGATAGTGCAACTTACAGATTGTTTTGAAAAAAGCTGCCGCATTTTTTGCAACAGCCTTATATTTTATTTCTTATTCTTCAATATAGATTGCATCTGTAGGACACTCATCTGCAGCTTCCTGAGCACAATCCTCAAACTCTGCAGGTACGGGGTCAACTTTTACTACTGATATACTTTCATCATCTAATTCAAAAACATCTGGACACACCGATTCGCACAGTCCGCAACTTATGCAAGCATCCCTGTCAACTTTTGCTCTCATAGATTCCTCCTCTTATATTAAAACTATCTTAGAGTTCTAATTTTGTAAATAATACTGCTAGAAATTTTATTCTAGTTCTTTATGATGAATTGCATTAATAATTATTTGTTTTGCTTTTTTATTTCCATATTTAGCTTTTCCCTGTATTTCCGGAACCGGTGGTGCATCATTTTTGCTGAAATGCTGTTTTTTGTTACTTTCAGTTCCATGTGGTTCACTTGGGTCAGGTCTTCGCATTCCTTTTTTAGCCATTTTTTGTCATCCAATTATGCCATTGATAGGATATGGATTCTCCTTTCTCATATTTTTTTGTGTCTTGTATATTCTCTATATATTGTTGTAAAATTCAAATTATTTATTCATTTATAATTTGTAAAATTTTACGAATACAAATAGAAACCATATTAATTAGATGACGTGTCATATAGATTGCTATTAACTAAATATAAATTATTAAACTATTTCTCAGATTTTAATTTACTACAATTTGTCTAGAGCTTGTTTTAAATCATCAATTATATCATTAGGATGTTCCAATCCAATCGATAATCTTACAAGACCATCCGATATGCCACTTAATACTCTTTCTTCTAGGGTGTAAGGAGAATGTGTCATAGAAGCCGGATGTTGAATTAGTGTTTCAGTATCTCCTAAACTCACAGCTAGTGAGCATAGTTCCACAGTGTTCATTAATTTCCTTCCTGCTTCAAGTCCTCCCTTAACTTCAAATGCAATCATGGCACCTGGCAACAACATTTGTTTTTTTCCTAGTTCATATTGAGGAAAGGACTTAAGTCCCGGATAAGCTATCCATTCTATAGCAGGATGAGATTCGAGAAATTCAGCAACTTTTTGAGCATTAGAACAGTGTCTTTCCATTCTTACCTCCAATGTTTTCATCCCCCTATTAATTAAGAATCCATCAAAGGGGCTTAAAACAGAGCCTGTCATATCTTTAATTCCAAATAATCTTACCTTGTCTATAAAATCTTTTTTCCCAGCCGCAAAACCGGCTATAACATCTCCGTGACCATTCAAATATTTAGTTGCCGAATGAACTACCACATCTGCACCTAAATCTATAGGTCTTTGCAAATAAGGAGTGCAGTAGGTATTATCCACTACGACAATACAATCTTCTGTTTCGTGAGCAATCTTAGAAATCTCTGCAATATCAGACAATGCCATATTTGGGTTTGCAGGACTTTCTAAATATACAATCTTAGTATTAGCTTTCATTGCCTTTCGAACATTTTCAGGGTCTGAAGTATCAACAAAATCAACTTCAATGCCAAACTTTGTCAATCCGTGGTTCATGAAAGCAAATGTACAACCATACAATGTTTTTGCAGCTACAATATGATCGCCACAAGCAAGCTTAGACCAAATTACCGAAGTAATAGCACCCATACCTGAAGCCATACCAAGAGCCGCTTCAGCATTTTCAAGACAAGCTAACTTTTCTTCAACCTGGGAACAAGTTGGATTACCAAGCCTTGTATAAATGTATCCATCTTCTTCTAAGGCAAACCTTCTTCCCCCTTGTTCCGCTGAATCAAATATAAAAGTAGAGGTTTGATAAATTGGAGTAGCCAAAGCTCCATATTCATTAGCTTTATAACCGGCATGCACTGCCCTAGTTGAGAAGTTCATCTTGCTTAATTTTTTCTTGTCCATAAATCCTCCTATATTTTTTAATTGATTCTTTATGTCGTACTAAAAGCAAACGTTCTCTATTATTAATATATACTACTTTTATACATTTATCAATTAATAATTTTTAATTTTTTAAGCCAGCTATCCCTTATCGGAATTCCATGGAATTCCGGGGACGGACCTTTTAATTCCAGTTAAGTTTGATTTAAGCTTAAAAAATTAAGAGAGCAAAAATGCTCCTCCTAATAGTCTGTCTGTTATTAGGGGAGCATTCATTCAAGGTCAGTTCATAATCTGACCGGATTATTTATAGTTTTCGGATTTGGAAGTTATCGTTTAATAAGGGGAAGTTTTGTGGAAACTCATATCCTAATCCCCAATAACTGATACCCCTTAATCCGTATTCTTTAACTGTATCAAATTTTGCTTGAGCACTTCTTGCATCTTCAAACCAAACTTCATGAGCATTTCCTTCTGTATCTGCATAACGAAAAAAGGGTGACTGGCTTACAGGATCATATTGTATTTCAGACATATGTTCATAGGCTATGTTCATTGCATCCTGAATAGAGATTGTAGCAGCTTCTTGACCTTCTGTAAAAGGTAGCTTCCAGTCCCTGGCATATATTTGGAATCCCATTAATATTTTATCTCTAGGTATAACAGTTACTGCATAATCTAAAACCTTTTTTATTTCATTTAAAGGAGATATGGCTCTTGGCTGTCCTCCTCTCCAGCCCCATTCATAAGTCATGAGAACAACAAAATCTGCCAACCTACCATGGGCAGGATAATCATGGGCTTCATATAAAAGCCCTACTTGTTCTGCACTAAGTTTGGGAGCTAGTGATGTGGAAACAAAAAATCCTTCCTTGTGTAATTTCTCGACTGTGCTTGCTAAAAAGTTATTATAGGCTTCTCTGTCTTCCGGAAGTACATATTCAAAGTCAATGTTTAACCCTTGATATCCTTTATCTTTCATTATATTAATAATATTTTCCTGCAAGGTGTTTACTATATCAGGATTATTCAATACAATATTTGCAAGATTTTCTCCTGCCACATTATATGTAAAATTAACTATTGCCATCATAGGCACTACACCTTGGGCAAGGGACTCAGCTATTAAGGGCTCATCATCAATATTTACCAAAGATCCGTCTTCATTTATAAGGTAAGCAAAGGGACTCAAATATGTTAAATATGGCCCTGTATCCCTTACTATGGGAACCCCTTCACTACCAAGAAAATATGAAAATGCGTTTACATCTATTTCAGGTTTAGGTCCTTGTGGTATAGAAAGTACATATCCCGGATATATTAAATTAGGATTAATATTTTTATTTTCCCCTAGTAAATCTTGTACACTAACTCCAAATTTTTGTGCTATTTGCCAAATTGTGTCCCCTTGCTTGACGGTGTAAGTACCATTAGTAGGTATAAGAAGTGCTTGACCGGGCAACAAAATATTAGGATTATTTAATTTGTTAAGATTTACTATATCCTCTATACTTACATTATAATATTCGGCAATTCTCCACAATACTTCTCCCCTTTGAACTACATGAATGTGCATAGTTTCCTCCTTTAATCTGTTTATATAATATATTCATTTGTCCAAGCATAATGATTAAAAGTTCACAAGAAAATAATAAATTAAAAAATGTTGCCGAGGAATATTTTCCCTGACAACATTTGAATTGTAATTATGATGCTATTTATTTTGGCTTATTATTTGAAGAATTCTTAGAATTTCAAGGTCCGTCCCCGGATTTCCCAGAATTTCTTAGAGTTTGGCTATGTCTGTTCTGTGTTGCATTTTTTCGAAGTGAATTTTGGGGATATTTTTGTATAATTTGTTTCTTGCTTCTTCTAGGGTGTTTCCTAGAGCTGTTACAGCTAGAACTCTTCCCCCGTCAGAGATAATTTTATCCCCTGATAGTTTTGTTCCTCCGTGAAAAACTATTATATCTTCATCCACTTGATCTAGACCGATAATTTCTTTACCCTTTTCGTAGTCCTCAGGATAGCCTCCTGACGCTAATACTACTGTTACGCATTTTTCATCCTTCCACCGTAAATCTTCTTCACTTAAATTTCCATCAATACATTTAAGCATTATGTGGATTAAATCTGATTTTAGTCTTGGTAGAATTACTTCTGTTTCAGGGTCTCCAAAGCGGGTATTGTATTCCAATACTTTTGCCTGGTTATCTTCAATCATTAGACCTATAAATAAAACTCCCTTAAAGTCTATTCCCTCACTTAAGAAACC
>CAZTML010000009.1:8473-24888 GCA_964614935.1 uncultured Clostridia bacterium
TCATTAGACCTATAAATAAAACTCCCTTAAAGTCTATTCCCTCACTTAAGAAACCCTTAAGTGTATAATCTAATATGTTTTCTTTAATATATTTAGTTAAGTCTTCATTATAAATTGGATTTGGTGAAAAGCAACCCATACCTCCTGTATTAAGGCCTTTATCATGGTCATATGCTTTTTTGTAATCTCTTGCACTTTCCATAGGTATAATGTTTTTACCGTCAACAAAGCAAAGGAGGGATGTTTCAGTTCCACAGAGGAATTCTTCTATAACAACTGTAGATCCTGCATGGCCGAATTGTTTATTATCCATGATGCTTTTAATTGCCTCTTCAGCCTCTTCTACACTTTCACATATTAAAACCCCTTTACCAGCTGCAAGTCCGTCTGCTTTAACAACAATTGGAGTTTTAAATTTACTAAGTCCTTCAGCTGCTTTTTTTGAATCTGTGTATACTTCGTACTTTGCAGATGGGATAGAATACTTTTTCATAAAATCCTTTGAATAAGATTTAGATCCCTCAAACTTAGCTCCAGCCTTCTTAGGACCAAATGCTTTAATTTCTTTTTCATTAAGCTTATCAACTAGACCTGCTACTAGGGGTACTTCAGGACCTACAACAACTAAGTCTATATTGTTATTTACTGAGTATTCCACTAACTTATCAAGTTCATGAACTTTAATATTCACACATTCTGCAATTTGAGATATGCCTGCATTTCCCGGTGCACAGTGTAATTTCGACAATTTACTACTCTCTTTTAATTTCCAGCAAATTGCATGCTCTCTTGCTCCGCTTCCAACTACAAGAATTTTCATTTTGCCTCCTAATGTTTAAAATGTCTCATTCCGGTAAAAACCATTGATATATTATTTCTATTGCATTCTTCTATTGAAGCATGGTCCTTAATGGAACCACCTGGTTGGATAATGGCTGTAATTCCTGCCTTAGCCGCTTCTTGTACACAATCAGGGAATGGGAAAAACGCATCTGATGCAAGAACTGCACCCTTGGTACTATCCTTTCCAAGGAATTCATAAGCATGTTCTATTGCCTGCTTACATGCCCATATACGGTTTACTTGTCCTGGACCTATGCCTATAGACTGACCATTTTTAACAAGAGTTATGGCATTGGATTTTGTGTGTTTAACAATTTTCCAAGCTATTAATAAGTCTTTCTTTTCTTGGTCTGTAGGCACAGCACTTGTTACCGTTTTAAGTTCTTCATCTTCATTGAACAATTTAGAATCAAGAGTTTGAACTAATATTCCACCGGCAACCTTTTTTATATCATAAGCATTTTCATCTTGCCTTTGCAATATATTTTCTATTTGTAAAAGCCTTATGTTTTTCTTTGATTTAAGCATTTCTAAAGCCTTTTCTTCATAGGATGGTGCTGCAATTATTTCAACAAAGATTTTATTTATTTCCTCAGCTGTTTTCTCATCAACTTCTCTGTTAAATACTACAATACCTCCAAATATTGAAGTTGGGTCTGCCTTGAAAGCTTTCATGTATGAATCGTAAATATTGTCCCCTACTCCAACTCCACAAGGATTTGAATGCTTACAAGCCACAACAGTAGGTTCTTCAAATTCCTTTAACAATTCTAAAGCACCATTTGTGTCATTTATATTATTAAAAGATAGTTCTTTGCCATGAAGTTGCTTAGCAGATGCCAAGAGGCCTTCAGCATTTTCTACTTCCTTATAAAAAGCTGCTTTTTGATGAGGATTTTCACCATATCGCATTTCCTGAATTTTTTCATAAGTTGTTGTATAAGTTACAGGTAGGGAGTAATCTTTTCTTTCCTTTTTCATGTAGGAAGCAATCAAGGTGTCATAGTGAGCAGTATGGGCAAAAACCTTAGAAGAAAGATAAAATTTCGTATCTAAAGAAAGAACTTTCTTTTCCTTTAACTCATTTAATACTATTTCATAATCACTAGGGTCAACTAAAACAGCAACATCTTGATAATTTTTAGCAGCAGACCTAAGCATGGTTGGGCCACCTATATCGATATTTTCAATAGCTTCCTCCCTAGTCACTCCATCTTTTAAAATTGTTTCTTTAAAAGGATATAAATTTACTACTACTAAGTCTATCGTTTCTATGTTTAAATTATCAAGCTGTTTCATATGCTGAGGATTTGAACGCATTGCTAATATTCCTGCATGAATATTAGGATGTAGTGTTTTCACTCTTCCATCAAGACATTCCGGAAAATTTGTCGTTTCAGATATTCCTGTAACCTTAACTCCTGCTTTCTCCAATGCCCTATGAGTGCCTCCCGTTGATATAATTTCAATACCTAATTTTTCTAATTCTTTAGCAAATTCTACTATGCCACTTTTATCCGATACACTTATTAAAGCTCTCATCAACTCACTCCTTTATATTTACTTGTCTTCCATTCACTTGAATTTTTCCCTGGCAGTAATACCTAACTGCCAAGGGAAGTATTTTATGTTCTAAATTAAGTATTTTTTGCTGTAGGGACTCAGCATTATCTTCATAAGAAACTTCTACGGCTTCCTGTATAATTATAGGGCCTGTATCTGCTTCTTCATCAACAAAATGAACAGTTGCCCCGCTTAATTTTACACCGTAGTCAACAGCTGCCTGGTGGACTTTAAGTCCATAGTATCCCTTACCACAAAAAGCAGGTATTAAAGATGGATGGATATTTATAATACGCTCTCTGTATTCTTCAATAAATTTATTGGATAATATTTTTAGATATCCTGCCAATACAACTAATTCAACCCCATTGCTTTTTAGTTCTTCTATTATTGCATCATTGAAGTCTTCAAAGCTTTCATAGTCCCCTTGCCTTATATAGACATCCTTAATATTATGTTGTCTTGCTCTTTCTAACCCATAAGCATCTTTTCTATTTGATATGACTACAGCTATTTGACCATCTATGTTTCTATTTTCAACATTATCAATGATAGACTGTAAGTTTGATCCTGAACCTGATATTAATACACCAATTTTTACTTGTGGCATATTTTAAGCCCGCCTTCCCTTTTAACAGTAGACCCTATTACAACAGCTTCTTCACCAAGGCCAATCAAATAGTCTAAAACATCTTCTGCAAGGTCTTTATCAACAGCTAAAACCATTCCTATACCCATATTAAAGGTAGCGTACATTTCATCAATATCTATATTACCTTCTCTTTGCATTAACTTAAAAATAGGAGGTACATTGATGTTTTCTGTTGTTATATCAGCAGATATACCCTCTGGAAACATACGAGGTATATTTTCATAAAAACCTCCACCTGTAATATTACATATACCTTTCATTTCAAATCTTGATATTAAATCAAGAATCATCTTAGGATAAATTCTTGTAGGTGTTAATAAGGCTTCTCCTAATGTAGAACCTAAGTCTTCTACATATTGATCTACACTATAGTTTTTATGGTCGAAAAATATTTTTCTAACCAAGGAATAACCGTTACTGTGAATTCCAGAAGAAGGAATTCCAATTAATACATCACCTTCACTTATTTTAGAACCATCGATTATTTTCTTTTTATCAACAATTCCTACACAAAATCCCGCAATGTCATATTCTCCTTGGCTGTAAAGTCCTGGCATCTCTGCAGTTTCTCCCCCTATTAGGGCACAGCCTGCCTGTATACATCCTTCTGATACACCTTTTACAATAGAGGCTGCTTTTTGAGGCTCTAATTTTCCTGTTGCAATGTAATCGAGGAAAAATAAAGGCTTAGCGCCAGCACAAATAACATCATTTACACACATGGCAACAGCATCTTGACCAATGGTGTCATGCTTATCTGCCATAAATGCTACCATTAACTTTGTTCCTACACCATCAGTTCCTGACACCAAAACAGGTTCTTCGTATTCATCTTTGTCTAGGGCAAACATTCCGCCAAAGCCGCCTATATCTGACATTACACCTTTTGTATATGTTTTTTTAACATAATCTTTTATTAATTTTACAGTTTCATAACCTGAGTGTACATCTACACCTGAATCTTTATATGTAAGTTTATCAGTCATTCTTCCTCCTTATATACCATTGTTAGGTACTTCCATAGGGTAATCCCCGTTTAAACACGCCTTGCAATAACCCGCTTTTGAGCCTGTTGCTTCAATTAAACCTTCCAGGCTTAAGTAGTGAAGGCTGTCAGCTCCAATGTGTTCTTTTATTTCTTCAAGACTTTTATGAGCCCCTATAAGTTGACTTCTATCAGGGGTATTTATACCGAAGAAACAAGAATGAGTCACAGGAGGAGAAGATATTCTAACATGAACCTCCTTGGCTCCTGCTTCCTTTACCATTTTAACTATTTGCTTTGTTGTTGTTCCCCTTACTATAGAGTCATCTACCATTACAACAACTTTATCTTTAACAATTTCTTTTAATACAGAAAGTTTAGTTTTTACCCCTTCTTCTCTTAGACTTTGCTTTGGTTCTATGAAGGTTCTCTTGGCATATCTGTTTTTAATTATACCAAGTCCGTAAGGTATGTTTAATTCCTCCGCATATCCTAAGGCAGCAGGTGTTCCTGAGTCAGGTACGCAAAAAACTAAATCTGCCTTTATGGGTGCTTCCTTAGCTAACAACTTGCCTGAATTGTATCTTGTCTGATATACATTTACACCATCTAAATTGCTGTCTGGTCTAGCAAAATATACGTGTTCAAATATGCATAAATTTCGCTGTGCATAATTTGGAGATTTTATGCTTTCCACTCCATTTTCATTTATTATAACCATTTCACCAGGTTCTATATTTCTTATGAATTCCCCGCCCATGGCAATAATACCACAAGATTCAGATGCTAATAGATATCCGTCTTCTCTTTTTCCAAGACAAAGTGGTCTTAGTCCATAATTATCCCTTACACCGATAAGTTCTTTTTCCGTCATGAGAACAAAGGCATAGGCACCTTTTATAACTTCCATAGTAGTTTGAATGGATTTAACTATAGAACCCTTGTAATGTCTTGAGATTATATTGGCTACAACTTCAGAATCCGTAGAAGTCTGAAATATTACTCCCCCATTTTCAAGAATCTCTCTTAAGGAATCAGCATTAACCAGATTTCCATTGTGAGCTAAGGCTATGGAACCTTCCTTATATCTTACTACTAAAGGTTGGGCATTTTGCTTTTCTCTTTCACCTTCTTTGGAATATCTTACATGGCCTATTGCAATATTACCTGAAAATTTGTCTATTACATCTTGTTTAAGAACATCTGCTACTAAACCCATATCCTTATGAAATTCCATTTTTTTGCCTGTATGAATGGCAAGACCAGCACTTTCCTGGCCCCTGTGCTGAAGTGCAAATAGGCCGTAAAACATTAGCTGGCTAGCTATTTCAGGTTTCTTGGTATATACACCTACAACACCACATTCCTCGTGTAATTTATCTTCATTTAAATACATAATTTCTCCTTAATATAGATATATTATTGGATTCATTTCAATTTTGCTTATCATCCTAAGCGATAGCGAAGGATCTCATCTTTTAAGTACAGAGATCTTTCGCTACGCTCAAGATGACTAGGGCTAGGACCTCGGCTGACAAATATTTTCTTGTTATAAATACAGTTTTTTCTGTAGATTCCTGTCTTTTTCTGCAACTTTTTCAGCCATTTGCTTTTTATAATCAGCAAATTTGTTTCTTAAATCTTCATATTTTACAGACAAAATTTGAATTGCCAAGAGGGCCGCATTTTCTGCCCCATTAATACCTACAGTTGCAACAGGCACTCCGGGAGGCATCTGTACTATCGACAATAAGGAATCCATTCCCTCTAAGTCTGTTGATTTAATTGGGAGACCTATTACAGGAAGAACGGTGCATCCTGCCAACACTCCCGGCAGATGAGCGGCTTTACCTGCTGCTGCAATAATCAATTCATAACCATCTTTATAGGCATCTCTCGCAAATTCCATAGCTTGAAAAGGGGTTCTATGTGCTGAAATTACTCGAACTTCAGTTTCTACTCCGAAGTCTTTTAAAATATTGTAGCCTTTTTCAACTACCGGAAAATCTGAATCGCTTCCCATAATAATTGCTATTTTCATAATTCCTCCATTATATAAATTATCTAAATTATTTAAAGTATTTTACTCCCGATTCAAAGATAAATTGATCTTTGTTTCCCGGAATATTTATATATAAGTTTTCCTCAAATCTTTCAGAATGTGCCATCTTTCCAAACACTCTTCCATCAGGGCTTGTAAGACCTTCAAGAGCCTCTAAAGAACCGCTTGGATTGTAAGTTCCGTCATAAGTTGGATTGTTGTTATTATCAACATATTGAGTAGCAATTTGGCCGTCTTTCTTCAATCTTTCAATCCATTCTTGGCTTGCAACAAACCTTCCTTCAGCTGAAGATAAAGGTAAGTAATGAGTTTCTCCCACCTGACACAAATTAAGCCATGGAGACAAATTACTAACTACCTTTGTTTTAACAAAGGTTGAAACATGTCTGCCAACTAAGTTTAAAGCTAAGGTCGGATTGTTATCTTCAGCTTCCATAATTTCTCCAAATGGAACTAATCCTAACTTAATAAGGGCCTGGAAACCATCGCCAATTCCTAGAATTAAACCATCTCTATTTTTTAACAAGTCATTTACTGCATCCCTTAATAAATCATTTCTGAATACGCTAGCTATGAACTTACCTGATCCTTCAGGCTCACCACCTGCACTTAAACCTCCCGGTAAGGCGATAATTTGTGATTGTCTTATTAGGGAATTCATCTCTTCAATAGAGGCCTTCACATTTTGAGGGCTTAAGTTATTGAAGACCAATACTTCTGCCTTAGCCCCAGCCTTTTCAAAGGATTTTATAGTTTCGTACTCCCCATTTGTTCCCGGAAATACCGGAATAAAGACTCTTGGTTTAGCAATAGATAAAGACGATTTAGTACTATTGTTCTTGTTATAAGAATAGCTTTTAACACTAGCTAAAGCTTCCCTTTTAATAGGAAATACATCATTTAATTGTTCTAACCAAGCTTCTTTAATTTCCTTTAAAGATATCGATATATCATTGAAAAAAAGAGCTTTTTCATTTGTAGTAATTCCTATTTCATTATAATCATCTGTCAGAGATAAATTCTCAACTTCTAAAATTATGTCTCCATAAGATGCATCAAAATAATCCTTATTAGAAAGCTTTGTACTTGATTTAAATCCTATTTCATTACCTAGAGTCATCTTGCTTAAAGCTGCAGCAAGGCCCCCGTAACCTACAGTGTGGGCACTCAGAATTTTTCCTTCTTTAACAGCTTCATAAATTTCACTATACTTTATTTTTACATCTTCAAAATCAGGTATATTATTTTCATCCTTTTTGATTTTTACCAAGACAACCTTGCTATTTGCTTTTTTAAATTCAGGTGAAATAATATTTTTTGCATCTTCAACAGCTACCGCAAAACTTATTAAAGTAGGTGGAACGTTTATATCTTTAAAGGTACCTGACATGCTGTCTTTTCCTCCTATAGAAGGAATTTTAAGTTCATGCTGAATCTTAAAAGCTCCTAACAAGGCACTTAAAGGCTTACCCCATTTCTCAGGATCCTTATTCAACTTTTCAAAAAACTCTTGGAAAGTAAGTCGTATCTTTTTGTAATCTCCACCCATAGCAACAATTTTAGCTACTGAATGTAGAACTGCATACATGGCTCCGTGATATGGGCTTTCCTTAGAAAGATAAGGGTCAAAGCCATGTGCCATCAATGAGCAGGTATTTGTAAATCCTTCTTCAAGAGGAATTTTAGATACCATTCCTTCAGCTGGTGTAAGCTGTGTTTTTCCACCAAAAGGCATTATAACAGTTGCTCCACCCACTGTTGAATCAAATCCTTCAACTAAGCCCTTTTGACTTGCAACATTTAAATCTTTTATATTTTCAATCCATAAATCTCTTAAACTTTCACTTTCAAAAGTTCTTTCATAGGATACATTATTAGGTTCCTTAATTTTAGCATGTGTTTTTTGCTTTACACCGTTAGTATCTAAAAAGTCCCTGCTAATATCAAGAATTGTTGTCCCTCTCCAGGTCATTGTAAGTCTTCTGTCATCTGTAACCTCTGCTACAACTCTTGACTCAAGATTTTCTTCTTCAGCGTACTTGTTAAATTTCTCAGCATCTTCTTTTCTTACAACAACGGCCATTCTTTCTTGAGATTCGGATATGGCCAATTCAGTTCCATCTAAACCGTCGTATTTTACGGTTACCATGTCTAAGTTTATATTTAAACCATCAGCTAATTCACCTATAGCAACAGAAACTCCACCTGCACCAAAATCGTTACATTTTTTTATAAGGGTAGATACTTCCTTTTTTCTAAATAATCTTTGAATATTTCTTTCTAAAGGAGCATTTCCCTTTGGTACTTCCATACCAACTGTTAAACTTGTTTCATCTAAGGTTTGCTTTTTAGAAGAAGCTGTTGCTCCTCCTAGACCATCTCTCCCAGTTCTTCCTCCCAAAAGTATAACAAGGTCACCTTTTGCAGGAGTCTCTCTTATTACATTTTCTCTTGGTGCTGCAGCAATTACTGCACCACATTCCATCCTTTTGGCAACATAATCCGGATGATATATTTCATTTACATAACCTCCGGAAATTCCTATTTGATTTCCATAAGCAGCGTACCCTTTGGCTGCTTCAGTGGTAATTTTTCTTTGAGGAAGTTTTCCTTCTAAAGTATCTTCAATTTTTTGTCTTGGGTCTGCACTACCTGTAATACGCATTGCTTGATATACATAAGACCTTCCTGAAAGGGGATCTCTGATTGCTCCTCCCAGGCATGTGTTGGCTCCACCGTAAGGTTCTATTTCTGTAGGATGATTATGTGTCTCATTTTTAAACATCAATAGCCATTCTTCATCCTTGCCATCTTTTTCTACATTAATAATAATAGAGCAGGCATTAATTTCTTCTGAAATTTCCATGTCATCTAAAAGCCCTTGTTTCCTCAATTCTTTAGCACCTATGGTTGCTAAATCCATTAATGAAATATCTCTCTCAGTTTCGTATACAAACTTACGTGCATTTAAATAAGTATCATAAGTATTTTTAACTTCTTTTGTAATTTTTCCTTCTTCAAATTCAATATTCTCTATGGATGTAAAAAATGTAGTGTGTCTGCAGTGGTCAGACCAATATGTGTCTATTACCTTAATTTCAGTAATAGTAGGGTTTCTTTTTTCAGTATTTTTAAAATAATCCTGACAAAATAATAAATCTTCAAAAGACATAGCAAGGCCTGTATCAAGACGATACTTTTCTATTTCTTCTTTAGATTTTTCAATAAAATTATCTATTGACTCAACATCTTTAGCTCTTAAATATTCTTGGTCTAATCTATTCACTTTATCTAAACTAGCTTCTTTTGAATCAACAGGATTGATTAAGTAATTTTTAACTTTTTCAATATCTTTCTTAGATAGGTCTCCTTCGAGAATGTAAATTTTTGCATATTTTACGATAGGTTTATCTTTTCTTGTAATAACTTGAATGCACTGAGCTGCAGACTCTTCTCTTTGGTCATATTGTCCCGGCAAATACTCAAGACCAAAAACGTGTCCGCTTAAATCAACATCTTCAAAATACACAGTATCCTGGCTTGGGTCTGATAATACAGCCCTAACGCTTTTTTTGAAATCTTCTTCATTAATATTTGATAGGTCATATCTATTTAGTATTCTAAGATTATTTAAATTGCCAATATTAAGATTTTCTTTTAAGTTCTTTAATAAGTTTATTGCTTCTGTGTTAAATTCCGATCTTTTTTCCGCAAAAACTCTTTTAACATTAAAGTTCATACATAACCATCCTTTATTGTATTTTTCAAAATCATAATAACAAATATAAAAAACCTTGTCAACGGTTTATCTACAATTTTTCAAAAAAATAAATTGTACATTCGTAATATAACGAACCAATGTATATACTATGATGATTATGTTCGCTATATTATGAACCATGAAAAATATGACAAACTATTTTATGAGCATAAAAAAACCTCCAGGTATTTAATCTAATTTTAACTATTTAGACTGTCTACTTTGGAGGTATATTATAACCATGTTACTAGCAACGGCACCAACCCGTGGGGACAGACCCAGTTGGATCTGAACTGCAACATAGCCATTGCTTTTATTAATAACTAATAAGCTAACTAGGCTTCTTGGTCATTTGTTTTAGGAATATTATCTGTATATTCCTTTGCAATTTCTTCGCCTCTTAGGACTCTTAAGGCTCCATAGGCTAAAGCTTCCATTTCATTTTCTCCAGCCATTACTTCTACAGGACATATAAAGGAAACCCTCTTTTTTATCATGTTAGTAAAATTCTCTGAATAAGCAATTCCTCCCGTTAGAATTGTTACATTTACCTTGCCTTCTACTACTGTAGCAAGTTCCCCTATTCCCTTTGCAATTTGATAAGCCATTGCATCATAAATTAATTTAGCATATTCATTGCCTTCAGAAATCATCTTTTCTACTTCTCTCACATCAATGGTATTTAAATATGCTTTTAAGCCACCATTACCCCTTAATTTACGCTGCATTGTTTTTTTATCGAATTTCCCTGAATAACACAAGTTTATAAGTTCCCTGCAAGGAACTCTTCCTGCCCTTTCCGGTGAAAATGGACCTTCATCGTCTGAAACCAAATCTACAATTTTACCATTTTGGTGAATATTTATAGAAATTCCTCCCCCTAGATGTGCAACAATAATATTTAGCTCTTCATATTTTTTTCCAATATTTTTAGCATACTTTATAGCCATAGCCCTGGTATTTAAAACATGACTTGTAGAATATCTAGGTATATCAGGCATACCCGATATTCTTGCAATATCAAGAAGTTCATCTGTCATGACGGAATCATATATATATGAAGGTATGCCTGCATCTTTAGCAATACCGTAGCCTATTGGAGCTGCCAGATTTGATGCATGCTCCATAACAGGACGATTTTCAACTCTGTCAAGCATTAGTTCATTAATTATATATGCCCCTGACTTAACTGGAAGAAGCATTCCTCCCCTTGCTACTACGCAGGACAATTCCTTAATGTCAAATTCCTTCTCATCTAAATATGTTCTAATTAATTCCATTCTCATATTCAGTTGTTCCTGAACATCATCATATTTATTGATTAACTCATCCGGGTGATTAAGATTTTTTACAGCTATTTCTTTTTCATCTTCATATAAAGCTATTTTAGTAGAAGTTGAACCAGTGTTAATAACTAATATTTTATAAGCCATAGCATCCATCCTTTAAACTGCATTCAATCCTTCCTTGAAGGCTTTGATATTTATATCTATAAACTCTTCTTTTACCTGTTCTTTTATAACACTATCCCAATCAATATCTGTTAAATTCATGGACTTAATTAAGGTTCCCAAAAGCACTACGTTCATAACTTTTTGATTTCCTAAACTTTCAGCTATTTGGCCTGCATTTATAACCTTCGTTTTAGCTTTAGTCTCTATCAGTTCAATTACACCTTCAGGATATTCAGCTTTTCCCATCAATATTGGGGCTGAAGGTATTCTAAAATCATTAATTACAACAACTCCTTCAGGTTTTAAGAATTCAAGCCATCTAAGGGTTTCCATAGTCTCGAAAGAAACTAAAATATCTGCTTCCCCTATTCCTATAATTGGGGAAGCAACTTCATCCCCATACCTTACCTGAGTTGAAACGCTGCCGCCTCTTTGTGCCATACCGTGAATTTCTGACATTTTTACATCATAGCCTGCTTCCATAAGGCCCGTAGACAAGATTTTGCTGACCAAAATTGTTCCTTGTCCACCTACACCTACTAATAAAATATTTTTAGTATGCTTCATTATATACACCTACCTTACTGATTGCTTGAACAGGACAAACCTGTAGACATAGTTCACATCCGACGCATTGAATTTCGTTTATTGAAGATTTCTTTATTGGTTTCTGGAAGACAATGGCAGGACAGCCTGTACTTACACATTTTTTACACCCTATACAAACTTCTTGGTCAACTAGGCAAATACCTTCTATAGGTCCAAATTCCTCAAGGTCTTCTTGAGAATACTTCTTAAGAGCACATGGGTATCTTGAAATTATTACTGAAGGCTCTTCCAAAGCGTATGCCCAATCAAGTGTAGCTTTCAATTCGTCCTGGTCTAATGGATTAACCGTCCTAATATGTTCAATTCCAAGAGCTTTCACTATTGGCTCTATTTCAACTATTTTTGTTTCATCCCCCTGAAGTGTATAGCCTGTGCCCGGATTATCCTGATGGCCTGTCATTGCAGTTATTCTATTGTCTAATATGCATGTTATAGTATTTCCCTTATTGAAAACTACATCTAATAAACTTGTCATTCCTGAATGGAAGAAGGTTGAATCACCTATTGTTGCTACCACACGTTTTTTATCATTGTTCTTTTCAAATATTTTTTTAGCACCATGGGCCATAGATACGCTGGCCCCCATGCACACAACAGTATCCGTTGCATTTAATGGAGGTGAGCCGCCCAAGGTATAGCATCCAATATCTCCTGTTATCATAGTATCTTTTCTCTTTGATAAGAGGTAATAAAATGCACGATGAGGACAACCTGCACAAAGTGTTGGAGGTCTTCCTACTGCAATTGTTTTATCATAGTCAATAATTACGTTTTCAGTTCCAAAAATTGACTTCTTAACTACATCCGGGTTAAGCTCCCATATGTTAGGTATTAATTCTTTTCCTATACAGGAAATACCTGCAGCCTTTATTTGTTCTTCCATAAAAGGTTCTAGTTCTTCAATTACATAAAGTGTATCAACTTCTTCCGCAAATTTTTTGATTTTTTCCATTGGAAGTGGGAATGTAAAACCCAATTTCAAATAAGATGCATCTTTGCCAAATACTTCTTTTGCATATTGATATGCTACACCTGCAGAAACAACTCCAACTTTTTTATCATTCCATTCTATATAGTTTAAGTCAGTTTCATTAGAAAATTTTTCAAGTTCTTTAAGTTTTTTCTCAACTATTGGATGTGCTGCTTTTGCATTAGCTGGTGCCATAATGTTTTTTTGAGGATTTTTCACGTAGGGCTTAATTGCCACTTCAGCCCTTTCTCCTGTTTCAACAATTGATTTACTGTGACTAATTCTCGTAGTCATTCGAATCATAACCAAAACGTCATATTTTTCGCTTATTTCCATGGCCTTTATTACCATATCCTTGCAGTCCTGAGAGCTGCTTGGTTCAAGCATGGCTACCTTGGCCATTCTTGCATAATACCTGTTATCCTGTTCATTCTGAGACGAATGTAGACCCGGGTCATCTGCATTTACCAACACCAAACCTCCGTTAACACCTGTGTAACCCACTGTGAAAAAGGGGTCTGCTGCAACATTAAGTCCAACATGTTTCATAGCTGTTAGGGCTCTTGCTCCTGCAAAACTTGCGCCTATTGCTGATTCTACCGCCACCTTTTCATTTGGTGCCCACTCTGCAATAATTTCCTTGTATAAGCTTATGTTTTCCAAAATTTCCGTACTCGGAGTCCCAGGATAGGCAGCTGCAAAATGAGTGCCGGCTTCATAAGCTCCTTGTGCAATTGCTTCATTACCAGTCATCAAAACTTTCATTGTATTCCTCCCTTTAGTATTATTTTGCACTGATCATGGTTAAATTCATAATTTCATTTTCAAGACTTAAAATATTATTATTTATTTTAGAAAATTTTTCTTTGTCAATAGCATCACTTTTCAAATATCCTTCAGTTTTGTTCATTGCATTTTCAAAAACTTCTTTCAAATCTTTAAATTCCTTCAACAATTCTTGTATTTGATCTTCTTTTGCCTTTGTTGCTTCTTCTCCACTTAATATAACTTCCTCAATGGCCTTCTTTTTAATATCATAAATAACATTATACTCAGGAATAATGGAAGAAATGCCAAACTTCTCTTTTACAGATACAGCAAAAGCTTCCTTTGATTCTTTTTCCCCATGGACTATGAAAATATTTCCTGGTTTTTCTTTAAAACTTCCTATCCAATTAAGGAGTGCAGGTTTATCTGCATGTCCTGAAAAGCCTTCAACATTGTATATCTCAGCATTTACTGCAATATCTTCACCAAATAGTTTTACACATTTTTCTCCATCCAACAATCGCCTGCCCAGTGTTCCTTCTGCTTGATAACCTACAAATACAACACTTGCTTCTTTTCTCCACAGATTGTGCTTTAAATGGTGTCTAATTCTACCTGCTTCACACATACCGCTAGCAGAAATAATAATTTTTGGTTCAGTTGAAAAATTCAGTTGTTTTGACTCGTCTGCACTTTGAGTAAAATGAAGATTCTGAAAGTCTAAAGGATTGTCCCCTCTTAGTATATAGTCTTTGGCTTCATCATCAAAAGCATGAGAATTTCTTTTAAATATTTCTGTAGCCTTAATAGCGAGTGGGCTATCAATGTAGACAGGTATCTTTTTTAATTCATTTTCCTTTGCTCCCATTTTGTCCAAGTTACTGTCATAGTATTTATTCAACTCGTAAATGAGCTCCTGTGTCCTTCCTACTGCAAAGGAAGGAATTATCACACTGCCTCCTCTCTTAGTTGTTTTCAAAATTATATTGATAAGTTCTTCTGTTCTTTGTTCAATATTTTCATGAATCCTATCTCCGTATGTTGCCTCCATTATTAAATAATCGGCTGAGTCAATGGTTGTAGGGTCATTTAACAATGGTTTTTCATGCATTCCTATATCTCCGGAATAGACTATTTTAATAGTATCCTTTTCGTCCTTTATCCACATTTCGATAATGGATGATCCTAAAATATGTCCGGCATCATTAAATTTTATGGTAATGTTTTCATCAATACTTATAACTTGATTGTAGAGTACAGGTTTAAAGTACTGAAAACTTTCAGTCGCGTCCGATTGTGTATACAGCGGCTCTACCAGTTTTCTTCCTGAACGTTTCGCCTTATTATTTTTCCACTTAGCTTCACTTTCCTGTATATGGGCTGAATCAATAAGCATGATTTCACATAAATCATATGTTGGTTTTGAGCAAAAAATCGTCCCCTTAAATCCCTGTTTAACCAAGAGAGGAATTCTTCCACTATGGTCTATATGACTATGACTTAATAAAAGGTAATCGATTTCAGAAGGGTTAACTTCAAGTTCTTTTGTATTTAAGTCTTCATCTCGTCCCTGAAACATACCGCAGTCAAGCATTATCTTTTTACCATGTGCCCTAATCAAATGGCTTGACCCTGTAACCCCATTTACAGCACCTAAAAATCTAATTTTCATTTTACACCTCTTCTTTATTCAAGTAAAGTTTACGTCTTTAATATTATATTTGTTTACATATTAAGTATGACAAAAAAAGTCTCTTATGTCAATGACTTGTTTCTTTTGCCATATACCTCTTGTCATCCTGAAATGACAAGGGGACGGGGACGGGGTTGTCATCCTGAGCGAAAGCGAAGGATCTCATCTTTTATTTAAACAAAAAAGGTGTCTTCTATTATAGAAAACACCTCTTGTTTGCGTATAAGCACCCAGTCTCATTCACCAAAATATCCTATTTGGGGACATTCCTCTTACCCGAAAGGCTTACTTCTTAGTAGAGGTCCCCATACATATGAGACGTCGCATATTTTGGAAATTCGTTGCGTATAACCTACCAACCATCTGTTCTGTTCTGTTCTTCGCTATCGCTGGAACACATGGGGTTAGATCATCAGTTTTCCATCTGTCTTGATAAAAATGTACTTGCTGTTCTTATTAATTTTTCTTCAATTTCGCCCATTTTCGTGTTCTTTTCCTTTGATAAGAGCATAACCGCCCCAATTGGATCTCCGTGAACCATTATAGGTGCTATAACCTGACTTGTGTAATTGTCAGGATTAAATTCATTGGCAGTTATTCTTATTGGTTTAGAATTTGTGTCTGTCAAATATAATTCTCTGCCTTCAATTATTTTTTCTAACTCAGGACTAAGTCTTTTTTCTGCATAATCCTTCTTAGAGCTTCCGGAAACAGCGATAACACCGTCTCTATCAGTAATTATTGCTATATGTCTCGTAGTTTCAAACAATGATTCCACATATTCTCCTGAAAATTCGGTTAATTCTCCAATTGGTGAATATTTCTTTAAGATTATTTCACCTTCTCTATCTGTAAAAATTTCTAAAGGGTCCCCTTCTCTTATTCTTAAGGTCCTTCTTATCTCTTTAGGAATTACTACTCTGCCTAAGTCATCGATTCTTCTGACAATTCCAGTTGCTTTCATTACTTATGTTCCTCCAATTACATATTTTTATATTTTTATGACATTTCTTTTAATATTTTCTATTATTTACACTTTAGTAGATTTTATCCTTA